>NZ_JAUBVJ010000094.1:16846-30675 GCF_036702785.1 Microcoleus sp. AR_TQ3_B6
AGAACTGGAAGATATCGAACGGCGAGAAATGTTTATTTACGACCAACAAGGAGCTATACT
Organism: Microcoleus sp. AR_TQ3_B6; assembly: GCF_036702785.1. Lineage (NCBI taxonomy): Bacteria > Bacillati > Cyanobacteriota > Cyanophyceae > Oscillatoriales > Microcoleaceae > Microcoleus > Microcoleus sp. AR_TQ3_B6. Next base: position 16,907 of record NZ_JAUBVJ010000094.1, read on the forward strand.
CCAAGCCGTTCAAGAAGAAAAGCGGGCGATCGCGCGGCAATTGCTCGATCGCCTGGATGATGCAACGATCGGTCAAATAACCGGACTCAGTATTGAGGATGTGCGGAAGTTGCGATCGCAATGAGATTTCTTAACCAACAACAATCACAACTGCAAAGCCCCAGACACCTTAGCATTTTTAACACTTGAAATCCGAATCAAAGACCCTGATTTTACAGCAATCTTAGGTTTCCATTCATAAACCCCATCGCTAGTCGCGCGGTTGGCTATGCTTTCAACCAACTTATTCTCTCGATACAGCTCAATCTTGACCTCACCCTGAATATTGTCTCTCCACAAAATCAAATAAGGTTTATTTGCTTCCACCTGCACTTTTCCTGCTGGCTGAGCCACCAATATTTTTGGTGAAGCTGTCTGAGATTTTCTATTCCTAAATCCTAAATAGTGCGGCAGTTCGCGAGTGGCAATATTATTTGATTGAGGCAACATAATCTCGCCGATTTTAGGATTGAATAGATAAGTTGAGAGTCCGCCGTCGATCGTCACGATATCTCCTTTCACTCCGAATTCTCGCATTAACTTAGCTGCTGCATCTAATGTCGCTTCATTAACCGTGATAATTGCCAGCAATTCATTACCCTTGCGACCATCTTTGTCCAGCGTACCGATCACGTGATACCTATTTGCTGGATTTTTAGATATGAGTTTAGCTGGATGGTCCTTGTATTCGTAAGTAACAACTGCATTTTGTACTTCTTTTTGATTCAAGGGCTTTCCTGTTTGCGGTTCGTAATTTGTGATATATGCTTCTCGATCGTTCCAGACCAAAGCTTTCAATCGAACATTTTTATACTGCCCATCTTTGGGTTGCTTGACCGGGCCGTAGATGCCGTTACCGCCAGTAATAACTTGACCGTTAAATTTGATAGGAAAAGATAGCTGTGTGCTGCGTTCGTATTGTTCAAAAAAATAACAGTTAATGACGGAAAAAACACCATTACCGTAAAGTTTTTTGTATTCTCCTGTAACTTCAGAGAATAACTTTCTCTTAAAGAAAGGACTGTAATATTTGTTTTCTCCCTGATAGTACAATCCTTTATTGAAAGCCATCCGATCCACCTCTCCAATTAGCTGGTCTATTTGCATTTTTTGGACGTTAATAACTTGCAAATAAGCCTGATTTCCGTTGGGTAGTTGTTTTTTGTACAACTCTGCACCATCTCTGGTATCCACAGGTTGAAAATAACTGACTGGGCTAGAAAGTTGTTCGATCGCAAAATGTGCAACTGCTGCCACAACAGCAACAGCAAAAATCATCAAAAAAAACGGCAATATTTTTTTGACCCTGTTCATAAATATTAGACCTCTTGCAAAAGTCGCTTTCAATTCCCTCAATTATCTGCGTTAATCTGTGTTTATCTGCCTTACATCCGCGGTTTTTGTATCAAGCAAAGACTTATGCAAGAGGTCTATTAAATTGTTTCAAGACCACAAACCAAACTACCTCAAAAATAGCTTATACGCCGGATTGTGACTCTCATCCCCATACTGATAGCCCAGCGTATCCAAAAAAGCCTGCCATTCCTGCATCTCATCGGGCGGTACTTGAATTCCCACCACAATTCGCCCGTAATCTGCGCCATTATTTCGATAGTGAAAAACGCTAATATTCCAGTTAGGGCTCATCGAACCCACAAACTTCATCAACGCACCCGGACGTTCGGGAAATTCAAAGCGATAAAACAATTCATGATCGGCCAGCATCGAACGCCCGCCCACCATATGCCGCACGTGCAATTTCGTTAATTCATCATCAGTTAAATCCAAAGTTTTGAAGCCACAACCTTCAAAACTTGCCGCTATCTTCACCGCATCGGCACGGTTTTGAATTTGTACACCGATAAAAATATGTGCCTCTTTCTCATCCGCAATTCGATAGCTAAATTCAGTTAAATTGCGTTTGCCCAGACATTCGCAAAACCTGCGGAGACTTCCCGGTTGTTCGGGAATTGTGACTGCAAAAATGGCTTCGCGGCGTTCGCCAAACTCGGCTCTTTCTGCTACAAAACGCAGCCGATCGAAATTCATGTTCGCGCCGCAAGCCACAGCAATTAACGTTTCTCCTGCGATTTGTTCCCGTTCCACGTAAGCTTTCGCACCTGCGATCGCCAAAGCGCCAGCAGGTTCTAAGATCGATCGCGTATCTTCAAAAACATCCTTAATCGCCGCGCAAACATCATCCGTATCCACCAAAACAATCTCATCCACATACTCCTGACACAAGCGAAAAGTTTCCTCCCCCACTTCCCGCACAGCAACGCCGTCAGCAAATAAACCCACCTGCGACAAACGCACCCGTTTACCCGCTTTCAGCGATTGATTCATTGCATCAGAATCGATGGGTTCGACCCCAATAATCTTAATTTCCGGCCGCAACCGCTTGACATAGGCCCCAATTCCCGAAATCAATCCGCCGCCGCCAATTGCCACAAAAATCGCGTGAATTGGTTTTTGATGTTGCCGCAGAATTTCCATGCCGATCGTACCCTGTCCAGCAATCACGTGCGGGTCATCAAAAGGGTGAATAAAAGTTAAACCTTTTTCCGCCTCTAATTGGCGCGCAAAGGCGTAGGCATCGTCGTAGGTATCCCCATGCAAAACGACCTCTCCACCCCGGGATATCACCGCATTTACCTTCACCTGCGGCGTCGTTACGGGCATGACGATAATCGCGCGAGTTCCCAGGTGGCGGGCGGCGAGGGCGACTCCTTGGGCGTGGTTGCCGGCGGAAGCTGCAATCACACCTTGTGCTAGCAAATCCGGCGACAGTTGCGCCATTTTGTTGTACGCACCCCGCAGTTTGAAGGAAAACACCGACTGCATATCCTCTCGCTTCAGCAAAAGTTTATTGTTGAGCCGTGCTGATAGATTCGGGGCGGATTCTAGGGCTGTTTCTTGAGCAACATCGTAGACGCGGGCGGTGAGGATTTGTACCAGATAATCGCAAAGCATGGGGTTAGCAGGTTGGTTGATGCCGGATGGTGGGATAATTGTAGGGCACTTGTGTTAGTATTTTGCGGGGAATTGGCGATCGGGCGATCGCAGTTAACGAAAGATTCAGTCAACTGGGTTTGATTTAGTTACATAAATAGTCAATCCTGTTCTGGCATCCCGATCAAACTTTAACCCTACTTCTTCTTCCGAGGTTATTTCCACCTGATTGTGGAAAATATCATTAAGCTCAATACTCTCAATTTTAGCAGCGTAGCAGTACGACAATTTATCATTAACTAAAACTAGAAAAACACGTTCTTCTACAGTTAAGGTAACTTTCTGAACTTTGGCTACGTATGCTTGTTGCTTTTTGAACCACTCAGTAATTTCTCCAATCTCCCTTACCAGCCCTAGAGCTTTCTGGAGTAAAATTATCTTGTAGGTGACTAAATCAGCCAGGGATTTACATAAAGCCTCAACAAAATCACCTAAGTCCAACAGTTCTTGAGTTCCCAAAATCTGATTTGTAGAGCCGTGTGCTGCTTCATTCCGATAGTCAACGAGTTGGTTGAGTTCTCCTTCAGCCGTGTTTTGACGGCCGCGAACTTCCTCGACAAAATATTTAATTTCTTTGTGGTTACTTACCCATTTCCACGCCTCATCAATCCCAGCATTTTTCAAAACTGTTTCTAGCGTTTCCTTCCGTAAATTTTGCTCGTGCAATAGGAAAGCATCAGGAAGTAGTTCGTATTTTCCAGTGTCAGTAATTCCACAGGATAATCCTTGCACTACTTTCTCAACTGAAAGGTGTTGAAACCTATTCTTTTTGATGTCAATCAATAAACGTCCTATACCCTCTCGATGGGTATTTTGGATTTTTTCTCCCAAGTCTGAATAACGTGGAACCAAATCGGGCATCCGTCGCAGCCAATCCGAAATTAAATCCTCAACGAAGCGCTCGTAAATAGCATACAATCGGGTTACAACAGCAGAGCGATCGTAAATTCTCCACTCGTCTTTGCTAGGTATTTCCTCTATTAATGCGGCAAATTCAGGATTTTCTTTCAACTCTTTTATATCTGAACTGTCTTGAGATACGATTTTTCTAAGTCGATCGTTAATCTTTATCATCGAACGGACAGTGGAAATTTTAAGACAGACTGTCTTGAGAAGCTCGTCAAACATTGCAAGTTACTCTCCGATAACTTGCAAAAGCATTTCGTCAAATATCCTGATTCGCTCCTGAATCTCTGCCTTGGTTTTTCCACCTCCGGTGAGAAGACGAGATTCAGGTTTTTTAAAGATGTTCTTTGTCTCTTCAATAATTCGATCTTTGAGAGCAATCAATCTTTTTTCATATTGCAAGTATTTGCTTAAACCAACCATAATTGCATCATAATATGCTTTATAAGTCTTGTTTGACCAAGTTTGAGTTTTTTGGTCAAAGGGTTTGAATAAATGCTCTCCGTAAATTAGGTGAGCTATTGTGAGAGTTTTGAGAAAAATAGATTCCAAGTAATTGATATCTTCCTCATCAAATTTTAAGCTTCTCATCATGTACAAATCTAAAAAGCCTTCCATCCCCCGTTGGAAATTATCGACATTTCTGAGAGCAAAAAAACGCAGCACTAACTCAGCATCTTCCATTTTTTTATAAAGGGTATTTTTCTCCAATTCGGCGCTGTTATCCTCTGTCGGAATTCCCCAAGCTTCTGCAAATATGGGATGACGCGATAATTTTAGCAACAGTTCATTGAACTTTCCATAATACAAACAGTTTCGCACTTCCTGTTGACTTAAATCTACGCCTCCAGTGTTAAGACGCTCAAAGGTTTTTTGTTTTAAGAATAGAGCTTCTTCAGGATCGGAGGTTGATTCGGCAATAATTACTGTCGATGATATAGAACGACGGTCGATACCGGCTCTAATTTTTTGAGGAAGTTGATTGTAGGTACGTCCATTTAATTCAGGCCAAAGTTCAAGCCCTGTTAATGAAAGCTTGTTTTCATAAAAATCCTGAATCGCAGTAATTCTTTGTTGACCATCCATAACCTCATATGAATAGTACTCTTTTTCGTATAAAATTATTGACGGAACGGGAATATTGATCAGAAATGATTCGATTAATTGGGATTGCATCTTGGGAGTCCAACGCGCCCTTCTTTGGTAAAATGGTCGCACGTTCATATAACCAGGCTTCTTTAATGCCTCGACAAAGCTCGGAAGCTTTTCACGGTTGATTTCGGTAAGAATTCTATTTTCTCTTAACTCGTACTTATGGTTAATATCATGATCGGACATTTTAGTGCGAGTTTTTGCAGGCAAACTCACCCACATTTTTTCTTCAAATGGTGCGATCTGCATTTCCGTAGTCTCCCTAAGCACAACTTGTTAATAATTATAGCATTTTCAGCATGAGCCGATCGACTCAAATCTAGCAAAAAGTGCGATCGCAAATTATCCCTGCTGAAGATCGATCGCCCTTACCAGATAGCAAAATCCGATTTTATGGCAAAATTAGCCTAGACTGAAATATGAAAGCTGGCAGGCAAGCTGTAGTGAATGTTGCCCTCGTGAGTCCTGACTTCGTTTTTGCCGTTTACCCCGGTTATAAAATCCGGTTTGTGAGCGTATTAGTCCGTAATCCTTAATTTAGTATGTAAAATCATGAACGTACAAATTACAGATTTGCGTGCGGTTGACGAGCCAAAAATTCAACAGGTAGCTAGATTAATAGTTGAAGGTTTTAAAGAGCATTGGCCCGATGCTTGGCCCGATCTAAAATCTGCTTTGCAAGAAGTGCAAGAATCTTTGGAACCCGATCGCATCAGTCGAATTGCTGTCGGCGACAGCAATCAAGTTTTGGGATGGATTGGCGGGATTAAACAGTATGACGGTAATGTTTGGGAACTGCACCCGCTCGTAGTGAGAACAGAATTTCGCCGACAAGGAATTGGTCGATCGCTCGTAGCTGATTTAGCAGCAGAAGCTAAAAACCGGGGAGGGATCGTGCTGTGGGTGGGTACCGACGACGAAGACAATCAAACAACTCTTTCAGGCATCAATCTTTATCCTAATGTTTGGGAACACATCGCCAAAATCAAAAATTTGCGCGGTCATCCCTACGAATTTTATCAAAAAATGGGTTTTGCGATCGTGGGAGTGATGCCCGACGCCAACGGAATTGGCAAGCCAGATATTTTCATGGCAAAGCGGTTGTAAAGTTTAAGGTAGGTTCTAAATTTACTAACTGGTGGCTTGCCAATCCAACACTTAGCAAAATTAGTTGTTGAAAGTTTCCCAGAAAATCGGTCTAGTCTGGACGTGCGAACCCCGTTCGAGGGTCGCTAATAAACAAACCCAGAACTAACGAATCCATCACCGTATCCCAGACAGGAGTCAAACGTTCAGCATCGTCAACCCAGTAATCAAAAGTAATCAAACACTGAACATTAGAACCCAATCCAATACAGATTCGCGAATAAGCTTCCCGCTGCTCTGGAGGGTCGATAAACTTAAATTCAGTCCAAACAACGCGGGCAGTTTGCCGCTTCAATTGGATAATTTCCCCAAGAGCAATGGGATTCCGCGTATCATCTTCAACCACCTTCTGTAATAGCGGCACCAGCGGAAAATCTGCCCAGTTACCAGGTGGTAGCAAATTAAACGAAACCTCCAAACAACAATCATCATCCGGCGGCTTTTTATCCGTAAACCGGAACGACTTAGTATCCGGTTCAAAATGCCAATCTTCCGGGACATCAAAGCGGACGGCACCTCTTCCTGCTACAAAAATTCGAGTTCCCGGCTTTGACTTCCAATTGTGGTCTTCTTTGAGTTCTAGAGTTTCCTTGAGCCATTCTTGCTTTTTGCGCTTAGACATAAACAGAACACCAAATTGCTGCTAATGTGTAGTTTTAGACCTTGCAAACACATTTTAACTCTATTTTGCTCGCCGTTTACTCAAATATAACAATCCTTACAAAAATTATGAATTCCTCTCTTCTCTATTCCTCTGCCTTCTCTGCGCCTCTGCGGTAAAAAAGAATTCCCTTCACAATTCGCTAACTTTTATTTTTCACTCTTGGGAATCACATACCTAATTCCGCCTTTATGGCCAGCCGCATCGCCCTTGTAACGGGGGATAACATGAATAGCCGCGTGACTGCGACTTTGACCAGCCTGTTTATTAATATTGATTCCCACATTAAAACCCTCTGGCTGAAACTCTTTACTTAACATTTCTTGCACCTTATTAGCCATAAACCAGCAAGCCGATTGCTCTCGAAAAGGCAGTTCAAAATAATTAGCAACGTGACGCTTGGGGATGATTAAAACATGACCTTTGCTAGCGGGATAACCGTCAAACATCGCATAAGCTGTTGCTGATTCAGTTAGCAAAATTAGGTTTTTATACGGATTGCAAAATATGCAGTTATTAGTAGAATTTCTTTGATGGTTGTAATGCACGTATTTGTAAATTTCGCAAGACTCATCTAGGTGAACCGGCTTAAAGGGAAGTTTGACAATGCACTGATATGTAGGTTTTTTGTGCACGTAATGTTCTCGAAAGCCTTCTTTTTTGATATCCCTTCTCACCGCAAAATACGCATTCCCTCCCGGTTTCAACAGGTGCGACACTTCCATCAGGACATTAGCTTGTTCTTCAGGAAACAAAACATTCAAAACATAAAAGCAAATGATGGTGTCGAATTTATCTTCCGGGAATTCCGGGAAATAATAAGGGTCATAACCCGTAATATCGAAGCCTTTTTGCTGCAACAATCTCACATCGCTGCCGAAGCCGCACCCAAAATCTAAGACTTTGCCTTGCAGCAAGTTTTTATCCAATAAAAATCTTGCCGGAAATGACAGATAAATTCTTTCGATTGCCGTCAGGTGGGTGAATTTATTTTGTTGCTTTTTCATGGAGGCATAAATTTGATTTCAATCGTGGTTTTTAGTCTTTGCGTAAAGGTTTTGTTAAAATCCCTAGAATTTTGTCAACTTCGTTAATATAATAATCGTTCAAGTCAATAAAAGCTGTTTGATTTACCAATTTGAGGAACTTCCAAGCATTTCCCGTGGTAACACCTCCGTAAATCGCCTCAATTTCATCATTTTGCTGTTGATTGAATCGCTGGGCTCCCAACATTTCAGCAATACACTGTCCTAATCCGTTTTTGATGTTTTCATTTTTGGCTTCTACTAAGGTGACAACTGGTGTTCGGATTTCGTACAAATCGCTGGATGCGGTGAGGATATAATCGCAATAGCCGCTAAGTCCGCTTTCTGGATCGGGGTTAAATTCTGTACCGGAAAAAAAGCCGATTTGGAAGTTTAAAATGCGCCGCACTTCTAATAATACGGGAGCAATAATCAACTCCGATCGCGCTTTTTCAGTATTGATAGCATTGGCGAGAGGGATATATTCTGCTAGGGTTGTTTTGAGATAGTCGCTAGGTGCAATTGATTCTACATCTGCAAACAAAACTGTTTTTTCATTTACAGTTAGGTTAAAGGCTGCACGCACTTTGGTGATGGTAGTAAATTCACTATATGACATTTTTAAAGTTTTTAAATTAACTACAAATTACCTAGGCTACTTGAGATTTTACCATTATTGCAGTTTGGCGATCGCCCCTTTTTCCACCAACACCTTACCAGTCACCAAATCCCGCACCGTCGCCAACAAAACCCGCCTCTCATCCACCTCAAAACTCACCGAAACCCTGTCAATTCCCAATACCCCGGGCGGATTCAAATGCGCTACACAAACCTGCTGGTGGTGGCTTTCCAGAGACCGAAAATCAGTTTTTTTGTTGAGCAAACTGCTCGTCATTTGCCCTTTTTCGTTAAAAATAACCTCCGCTTGCGATACCTCCGCAACTTCCCCAATATCTAACCGAATTTCCCTTTGCCCTTCAATTGCCACTTGCAGCGTCAACTCTTCGGAACTTTGACAGGGATACTTCATTTCCTTGCTAAATATCGGCGAATAAGCATAAGCTTTAGCATAAGGTTCCCAAAGGCGAATTGCATAGCTGTGGCGCAAATAATCGTCAACACTCGCTAATTGTGTCAAGGCTAAAGCACCGTGCGCCACGGCTTCAAACGGCTTGTCAGCTTTGACTTTTTGCCGCCCAAAATACGAAACCACTAAATTAGATACAGCCGGAATTAGAGAAGTTCCTCCTACCAGCAAAACCTGTTCTATATCTGCTTTGCCGATACCTTTTCCCATTGCAATGCTCAGCACTTCATCTAAAGCTTGTCGCAACTGTTCTAACAACTGTCTAGATTCCAGAATTTCCTCAAGCTTCTCTCGGTTTAGCTGCAAATCGTAAGACATAAAATTTTCATCGTCCAACCAACTTTCCTTCGCCTGATTAACTTGAGAAAGTTGAATTTTTAATTTTTCCGCTATTTCTAATAAATTTTGCCAGCCCACTGGGCCGACTTCTGCCCGCGACGAACCAATTTGCCGCAAATAATCTTCCACAATCCAGATGTCAATATCTTCGCCGCCGACATAAGCATCGGATTTTGCCAATACTTCGGCACGCACCCCCCCCAGCCGCTCCAAGCTTCGGGGGGGTGAGGGGGCGGTTACAGCAGTACGGACTAAACTTAAATCTAAAGTTCCGCCGCCAAAATCAACTACTAAAACTAAAGAGCCGGGGCGTTTTACTGCATATCCTAGGGCGGCGGCTGTGGATTCATCTATTACCTGAATTTCCGCAACTCCCAAATTTTCTCCTAAGTCGCGAAACCAATCTAGATATCGCTCAAATGCTCCGACGGGTACTGTAAAAATTATTTTTTCTGGCTGTATATTTTGTAAATATAATTGTTTCCAAATAATTTTGATAAACTGTTCTGCTACTGATTCGGCTGTGTAGGTATCGCCGTCGATATTGCGGGGCGGTGGCTGAAAGTCGGCCGCTAAATTGCGTTTAAAAGCTTTAAAAAAACGGTCGGGCTGGGATTGCCCCAAACGCTGCGAGCGCACTTTTTCTCCCACCACCAACTCTCCCGCCTTCTTCACAAAGATTAAAGTCGGCACTACAGATATTTCTCGAACATCTCCGCTCAAATTCTTTGTTTTAAAAATGCGGGACATCTCGCCCAATCTCAAAGTTTCTGGTGTTTGCGTATCCGGGTTGAGAATGCAGACAACCGTGTTGCTGGTGCCGAAGTCAATTGCAACTATAGTCATGTTGATTTTAGATTTTAGATTTTAGATTTTAGATTTTAGATTTAATTTTTCATGCGGTCCTGGGTGGTGCAGCTAAGTTTATAGGAGTTACCCATCTACTCTATTTGTAGGGTCGCATTGCGCCCCTTACTTAATTTTTTATGCCACCTGGAAGGGTGCGGCTAACTTTAGCAGGAGCAAGAATTCGCTCTCCATCCTGATAGCCGACAAACCTAATATAAACTAATTCTCCTTCTGTTATATCCTCAACATCCGGCTGGTGTAACTGCGGATTGTAAGCAGTTTGTTCCCACGCAGAACCGATTGTTTGAAAATCCCAGCTTGCCAAGAGATTGTCTAAGGGAGTAAACAAAGCTGAGAGATTTTTGGCTGGCATATCCGGATTAGCTTCTGCCATTTTGCGGGCGGCGGGATAGCTGGTTAACAAAGTTTGCAACTGTTCAAAGGTAGCGCGGCGAAAATCCGCAGTTAGTTGAGCTTTTTGCTGCTGCAGTTCTTCTCGCAGCCGGAAACACTGCTGCCTCAATTCTTCAATTTCGGTGGGATTAGTTGTGATTGTAGCCGATATTGGCAGCGCGCTGAAAGTGCGATCGAACTCTTGAAAATTCAAATTCAGCACTGTTGCCAGCCGCCTCAGTTGGTTTACCGTGAGTTTTCCCACGTCTCCCTGCCGCACTAAACGCACCCCGTAGCGACTTAAGCCTGCTTTTTCGCCTAAATCTTGCCAATCGAGAATGTGTAGTTGATTCATGCGTTCCCGCAGAATTGTATCGTACTTAAACTCGATCGCATCTCCCGCCTCCGATGCAGCATAAAGGTAGACTAAAATTAGAAAAATGCCCCCGACACCTAGCGCGATGCTGAAGGCAGGCACTGTTGTTACATCAACTGTTGCACCCAGGAGATCAAACATCTTTAACTCTTCTAAACTTGTTTTAAAGTCTGCGTTTGTTCAACGACCAAATTTTCTTCGCCTTGGTAGTATTCTGGCAGCAACTCTTGAGATTGTACTTTTCCGAGGGCTTTTTCAATTCCGGCGGTGGTTTCGGTGCAACTAGAACCGGTGGCGTTGAGGACGGTTTCGGTAATTTTGCCGTCTTTGCCGATGCGGTATTCTATTTGGCGGTATTCTGCCATAATTCTTCCTCGTGGTTTAATGCTTGAGTGTTGAATGTTGAGTGTTGAGTTATATTATAGATTCTATTTACCAATTATTCTAATGAATTTTTGTAGCGACAATGCAACCGGGGTTTCGCCGGAGATTATGGCTGCGATTGCATCAGCTAATTGCGGTGCTGTGATGTCTTACGGAGATGATGAATATACGCAGCGTTTGCAAGTTAAATTTTCGGACTTGTTCGAGACATCCGTGACTGTTTTTCCTGTAGCAACCGGTTCGGCTGCTAATGCTCTGGCCCTTGCGGTTATGACTCCTCCTTACGGGGCTGTTTACTGTCACGCAGAATCTCATATTAATGTGGATGAATGCGGCGCGCCGGAGTTTTTTACAGGCGGTGCAAAGTTAGTGACAGTAACAGGAAATCATGCTAAAATAGAGGCAGAGACTTTAGGAAAAATGCTCGATTGCGCTGGTGCAGGTGTCGTCCATCACGTACAGCCTGCCGCCGTCAGCATCACTCAAGCAACGGAAGCCGGCACAGTCTACAATCCAGGGGAAATTTCCCAGATTTCGGAAGTGGTTCGCGCTCGCAATTTGCACCTACACATGGATGGAGCGCGCTTTGCGAATGCTGTTGTCAGTTTGGGCTGTTCTCCGGCGGATGTCACTTGGCGCGCCGGTGTGGATATTCTATCGTTTGGAGCGACAAAAAACGGCGCGATGGGTGCAGAAGCTGTGGTTTTTTTTAACCGAGAACTAGCAAAGACTTTCCCTTTTTACCGCAAGCGCAGCGGGCATCTTTTCTCGAAAATGCGGTTTTTGTCGGCGCAGTTGGAAGCGTATATAACGGATGATTTGTGGCTGAAAAATGCGGCTCATGCAAATAATATGGCAGCCAAATTAGCCCGAGATTTGGCGGGAGTTGAGGGAGCGAAGTTTTACCATCGGGTTGAAGCAAACGAGATTTTTATTCAACTTCCAGAATCGGTAATTACAGCGGTTTTAGCTGAGGGTTTTCTGTTTTATCGGTGGGACGAATGTACTGTTAGACTGGTAACGGCTTTTAATACTCTGGAAGCGGATGTTATTGCTTTTGTGGAAGCGGTTAAACGAAACAGTGATTATTTCGTAGGGGCAGGTTTTACGAATAATATCTGACAACTATAGCAATCCTCGCATCAGTTTCAATAACTTCCAGGCTCTGCCTGGGAATCAATGTCACTCTTGCTCTGCCTCGCCTGCTACAATCGAGGCTCTTCCTCCGGATCTGCGTTACCAGGCTCTGCCTGGTAACGAGTAGAATCATTTAGGATTGCTATACCAAAAATCTAGCTCAACCCGGCCTCCACAACAGATAACTCACATCAACATTAAATTTGGATCGAATGCGGAAAATGTATATTGTGATTTTTCGTTGGATAGGGACGGGTTTGAGAGATTGTTGGTTATTTACAATTATTGTTGGTGAAACCCACCCCTACATTTTAAGGGATTCAGGAATCGGTTCTGCAACTGCGGCTAGCTCGGGTTCAACTGCTTCGATGTGTGCTTCTAAAAGCGCAAGATTTCTCATGTTTGATTTATAAAAAGCATCGAAGATATCTCCCACTAAAGGTACCGATCCCAGAACTGCTTCTAGACCGATATTGTAAATCATTTTACCTAAAGTTTTTGGGGGAATGTTGAATTGAGTTGCTAAGTAAATTAGGTATGCAGAAAACGCGGTATCTACGATATCCCCAGCACCGGGAACTAAACCGATAATGGGATCTAAACCTATGCGAAATTTAGTGCCGGGGATGCCAATGGCTGTATCCATCAGGCGGCTGAGCTTGCGGATGCGGTTGAGGGTGGCGAGACGCTCTATATTGTTCATATTATTATTTTTGGACTAGGTTGAAAAACTGACATCAGTCGGAAGACGCAAAAAAAGTATCGAGTTAATAAAAATCTACCAAAATAGGCGGATTTATCCCAGAAGTAGGGTGCGTCAATCGATTTGAGATTTGAGATTTGAGATTTTAGATTGACCCCACGGATAAATGCGGGGGCTTGAGGATTTTCGATTTTCGGTTTTGGATTGATTCCACGGATAAATCACGTGGCGGGTACCACCTTTGAAATTCTTGGTCAGCTAACATGATTTTTGCTCTCTACCAACCATATCAAAACTGACGCACGCCTGCAACAAACGGTGCGTCACCACTATACTTTTTGTGCTTCTCCATCGTCTCAAACCTGACGCACCCTACCACAATGCTACCGATCGCGTTTAATGTTCGCTAATATGCTTAATTCCCCATTCGTGCATACTATCAATAATCGGTTTGAGACTTTCGCCCACAGGCGTTAGCGAATAGGTAGTGCTTTTTTGTAAAGGGCGGAGAAAAATAGTAAAATAGAGCGACGATCGTGAAAGAGGAATGATGGAATGAA
>NZ_JAUBVJ010000095.1:0-30215 GCF_036702785.1 Microcoleus sp. AR_TQ3_B6
ATTCCATCATTCCTCTTTCACGATCGTCGCTCTATTTTACTATTTTTCTCCGCCCTTTACAAAAAAGCACTACCAATTTTGCATTGAAAATGTATAATAAAATGGGGCAGTGTAGCTTAGTGGTAAAGCGCGATGCTCTATCCAGAGGCGAGAGACAACCGTTTGATTCGGTTCGCTGCCACCAGCAACGTAGTTTAAATGATAGAATTCCTTGGAGCATACCAGGAGATGCGGGTGCAAATCCCGCCGTTGCGATCGTTTTTTTTGACAAGCAAGAGGTAATGGGTAATATAGAAGTGAGCCCTAGTTCCTTATTTGCTATTGTCCAATGACCAAAGTAATTATTTTTGATTTTGACGGTACTTTAGCAGATACAATCGATATTCTTCTGAGAATCACCAACCGTTTGTCAGGAGAATTCGGCTTTAAGTCTGCGACAAAAGAGGAACTCGCTCAACTGAGCAATTTAAATTCTTGGCAAATTCTTCAGTATTCTGGCATTTCTATCTTCAAATTCCCGCTGTTGATTAAAATGTTGAAAGCAGAGTTACGCAGCGAAATTCCCAATATTCAATTATTTCCGGGAATTAAAGAAGTTTTACTCGATCTAAAAAAACTGGGATTTCAACTGGGCATTATCACATCTAATTCCCGAGAAAACGTCTTGGCATCGCTGGAAAAAAATGGTTTGCAAGACACTTTCACATTTATTTACTCGGGTTCAACTTTTGGCAAACATAAAGTTATTAATAGATGGCTAAAAACAGAACACGTAAATGCTAAAGAAGTCGTTTATGTGGGAGATGAGATTAGAGATATAGAAGCTGCTCGAAAAACAGGAATTAAGGTAATGGCTGTAGCTTGGGGTTTTAATTCTCAGGAGGCTTTGGGTGCACACAATCCCGATTTTTTGATTAAACGCCCCCAGGAATTGATAGAGATTATGAGTAATTTCCGGGAAGTGTAAACTGAAATTGCAAAATGTAAGACTCGTCGGTTGAAATCGATTCTATACAAGCTCTCGTTCCAGCAGAGAGGGACTAAAGAATAAAAGGGGTATCAAAGCCACAGTCCCTAACCTGCTAGGCATCTCGCATTGAATGCAGAGACGGGTTCTCCTGCCCCTCCCACAATAATTGTAGAAAAATTGAGTGTCAAATTAGATGCATAACAGCTTAGTATCATCTCTGCGAATACATTATGTTAATCTCCTTCGCCCCGTTTCAGTGCTGCTAAAACTGCTTGCTGGCTAACTGCTTGGTAGATTTTGCTAAAATGCTGCTTGAGGGCGTCTGATGCAGGGGAGGATTTGCTAGCGGTTCCTTTTGAGTCGGTGGCGAGGGGAATTGGGCCTAAGATATCTAATACTGTTTCGCTGCTGGGCGGCGGTACAATGACTACTAAAGATGATTCTAGCTGCTGGCTGTATTCCCAAAAGCGATCGACCTTCGGCAATTTAGAATTCGTAGTGGGGGCATTTTCCCCCGAGTTGAGTTGGGAATTTTCCTCTCCTTGGCTACCTCGTCTTTGACGGAGTGCTGTCAAGATTTGCTCTTTCGTTCTCCCCCGCAGTTGAAAGAGTACGAAGGGGTCTTCGCTGAAGCGATCGCCCAATAAGTAGTATACTGCACTGATGTGTTTGCAAGGGTTTTTGGGGTCAGGACAGCTACAGCGCGATCGAATATCAGATAAACTTAACGGAAATAGCGTTTTGCCGGCAGCCGCAAATACATCCTCAATATTGTGTGGCATTTCTCCTGCTAGTAATTTAGCTGAAAAAACTGCTCTTTGCGACATATTTTCAATCACGTAATCCCAATCTTCATCGCTCAATGTGTCGAGTCCTAAAGAAACTTGATAGGGTTTGGGCTCGGTTCCTTGAACTATGGCAATTACTTCTTGATTGGGAAATTTAATGCTGAGAACTTTACCTTCGCGCGCGTACTGCCAGCCACGTTCTAAGCGCTTTTTGAAGCGGTAGGTATTTATTAAATCTAACCACTGTTGTGTCCACCATTCTCTGTCAATCATTTATTTGGGAATTGGGAATTGGGCATCGGGCCTTGGTAATTGGGATGTTGAATTCAGAAAGAAAAAAACAGCTATCCGTGCATTCCTGACTTCCGTGTCATGCTGTTGGGAATGGGTCATATAGCGGTTCTCAAGGGTGGTGAGGTATGCCCTGTTTGGCCTATGCCCTATGACCGATAGCACTTCATCTTTCTGAGAAATGCTATATTATTCTTCTTCGGTTTCTATGATAGCATTGCGATCGAGGATTAGTAAATTCCGAAGTTGGTCTGTATCTAGCTCGGTGAGCCAGTTTTCGCCGGCGCTTACCACTTGTTCGGCTAGAGCTTTCTTACTTTCGATCATATCGTGTATTTTCTCCTCTAACGTACCTGTACAGACAAATTTGTGGACTTGCACATTGCGGGTTTGACCGATGCGAAATACGCGGTCAGTTGCCTGATTTTCTACTGCGGGATTCCACCATCTGTCATAGTGGAAAACGTGGGTTGCTCTGGTTAAGTTCAAACCTGTGCCGCCTGCTTTTAAAGATAAAATCATAATCGGCGGGCCTTGGGGGTCGTGCTGGAAGCGATCGATCATTTCTTCCCGCTGCTGTTGCCGAATTCCTCCGTACAAGAACAAAACTTCTCGCCCTAAATGCTTTTCTAGATGCGGTTTCAGGAGTTTTCCCCATTCGGCAAATTGAGTAAAAACTAAAGCCCGATCGCCCTCAGCGAGCACTTCTTCTAACATTTCCACCAACCGCTGCAATTTCCCCGATTCCTGACTCTTAATCTCCAATTCTTTCGGCTTAGCTTCTGCTTTCACAAGAGCCGGATGGTTGCAAAGTTGTTTGAGTTTTACCAGCAAAGCCAGAATCATTCCCCGGCGCTGAATACCTTCGGCTGACTCTAATTCAGTTATTGATTCTTCGACTATTTTCTGATATAATACCGCCTGTTGAGCTGCCAGCCCGCAAAATACAGTCATCTCCTGTTTTTCGGGCAAATCTTGGATGATTTCTTTGTCAGTTTTCAGGCGGCGGAGGATGAAAGGCCGAACGAGCGATCGCAAAGTCTGCAAAGATTCTCGATCGCCGTATTTCTCGATCGGAATTGCAAATCGGCGCTGAAAGAAATTGCGCGGCCCCAAATAGCCAGGATTGAGAAACTCCAAAATTGACCACAATTCTTGCAGTCTATTTTCCACCGGAGTTCCCGTCAGCGCAATTCTAAAAGATGCCTCGATTTGCCGCACCGCTTGCGACTGCTTCGCCTCGGAATTTTTAATATTTTGCGCTTCATCCAACACCAATCCTTGCCATTTAATGCCTTGAAATTCCTTCGCATCGCGAAATACCAGGGCGTAACTGGTAATAATTAAATCCTTTCCCTTAATTGCCGTCGCAAATGCTCTGCCTTTAGCGCGTTTGTCTCCGTGGTGAACTAACACTTTTAGCGTCGGACCAAATTTCTTGACTTCGCGCTCCCAATTGCCCAATACTGATGTCGGACATACCAGTAATGTTGGCGCTTCTAGAGAATCTTGTTCTTGTAAATGCAGGAGAAAAGTAATTAGCTGAATAGTATTGTGGCACAAGATATTATTGGCAACAAAATTGTGATGCTGGCTCACCTCAAAATCATAAACCCACCCGCTGTACTCAAAATCCTCAATTTCCTCTATCCGGCAATAAAATACTTCGCGATCGAGTATAAGTTGCAAATTTTCTCGGACAATATCTAGCTGCGCTACATTGAGATTTGCATAAGCCTCTAGGGTCTGATTCGTCCATTTAGAAGGCTTTAGCTGGCGGTACTCCTGTTCTGCGGAACCACCAAGCACATTTTCCATACCGGCTACCACCTTTCCTAGGCTGATGCGGGAAAACTGCTGGGAACCGTTAATATAAACAGGATTGTGCATTCCGAAATGCCGTAGCGGCAGTTTGGTCATCTCCACTGCATCGGCAACAATATCCGAAACCGGAATTCCTTCGACATTTGTATTGGCAGTAACTTCGCAAATCTTCTCTAAATTTTGCTGTTTTTCTGGATAACCGAAGCCAATTTCCTGCAAAAATATGCGCGCTGAGTTACCGCCGAAAGTACCGATATAATAGGTGCGAAAAATTCCGCTGCCATTGGTGGCGCGTTTCTGCTTAGTGGCGATTCGCAGCCAAATTCCAAAGCGCCGCAGCAGTGTAGAAAGTTGTTGGATGATTAAAGGCGAAGCGGTGGTAATTTCGATAGTCCGCATTTTAGGAATGACAGAACCTTCAGCATCAAAGTAGTTTTTGAGGAAAAGCCGTATGCTGTCAAGATTGGCTTGCATGATAAATTGCGGGAAGCTTTTTTCGGCTGACAGCTTTCCCCACTCGTAGCCTTTAGCCTCAAGAAAGCTTTGGTACGATCGACTACACACAGCTAAATATGCTGCTCTTTGCTTACCGGGAGTACGAACAGCAGGATTATTTATTTCTATCCCATATTTTTTGCCGATCCGGTGCAGTGTTACACGTAACTCTTGAAGAACTGTCGCCTCTTTTTGTGCGATCGAGAGTACAGCCCGATCGCGCTGCTCATATCCCTCAGCAATCTGCCAAGCCAGAAACTTCACCAAATCGGGATCTTCGGGTTTTCCTTCCCAATACAATTTAGCAGGAACGCAAACATAATCTCCCACCTTGAGGTCATTTGTCCAGCCATCGCGTCCTAACAATTTGTGGCGACGGGTAATTGTGATGCTGCTACCGTCTTGCAGTTTGATTGTTCGCAACTTTTCTTGCACTTGCTGGCGGTAAAGTCGTCGAACAGTCGCCTGTACAATTTTGCCTGTTTCCTGATTTATGGAATTTACCAGTAATTGCTCGTTAGGTTCAGACCAAAAGCCCTCACCGTCGAATTCTGTTTTTCCGGCATAAGTTTCCCATATTTTTTCAGCTTTTTGTAAAAAACCATTGACAAAAAGTAAAGTTTGTGGTATAGCGCATTTACCGAGCCCCATATCGTCCGCGAGACAAGCACCTAAACCCCAGCGTTCTAAGAATGCTAACCAGCCTGCTCCTAGGGCTTGATAAGGCCGCAATTGTCCTCGGAAACTAGCGGGAGTTGCGATCGCACTTACGGCTTGATTATCGCTCAAAGTATTCAACAATTCCTGAAGTTGACCCGTAGCCTCAAAATTCACCACAGGCAATTTCTCGATCGTCTGAGAATCGCCCGACGCCAGACGCAAAGCATCCTCCAAAGAAAGAGTCATTTGCTCTTTACGGCTGGCAAAAAAAGTTTGAGCCGCTTTCACATCCGGCGCGCGCAACTCCACCCACTCGCCGTTAATTTCCACCAAAGGTGAATTCAACGCGATCAATCTGTCAAATTCTGCCTTAGAAAGGCGCTGTCCGCCGATCGTCAATTCCCACTTAAAATTCAGCAGACTTTGCAATCCCAACCCGCCTTTTGCCGGAGTCACTTTCGGAGTTTCCGCTTGAATGCTCAAACCCAAACGACTCGCCCAACCATCTGTCTTTGTCAAACTCGGCGGCAAAACTACCCCCAACCCGCTATCAGCAAACCGCCAAGCTACAGACTTAATAAACTCGTAAGCTTGCAGCGGATTTAATTGGCAAGATTGAGGCCGCTGTGCTTGCAAACTCGGTTCAATTAACGGATAAAGTTTCGAGGCTAAACCCAAGCCGCTGAGCAAAGTTTCTTGAGGCAATTCTATTGTCCGCCCCGCATAAGCCAAACGCTCGACTGAGTTGTTCCAAATAGTTGTCGCGTCTACCAAAAATTCGGTGTCATCTGCTGCTTGCAAGCAATAATTTAAACTCCAGTTGGTTTTCCCAGGAGACGGCGGTATGAGTTGAAAGCAAGTGCGAAATTGACTTTGTTGAGATAGTTGGTTTTGCAGCGGTGCAGTCCAAGCACTCAGCTTGGTTGCCAAGTTTTCCAATGCTGCTGTTTCTACTTGAACTATCCCAGATTCTTGCTGCAAAGCTTGCAGCCACTCGCGCACAGGAGAAACTGTTTTAATTTCTAAAGTAGAGCTACCAGCCGTTAGCGCAGCCCTCGAAGAGGATCGCACTTGACTATCTACAATACTGCTCAAAAAGCCTAACACCAATTCCTCCGCCCCCATCGGCAAATCCACCGCTAAAGGCAATTGACTGGATTCTTCTTCCTTTTCCCCTCTTCCTTCTACTTGTTCCCCTCTTCCTTCTTCCTTCTTCCTTCTGCCGACGGACATCGGACTGACATCCGTTAAATCCGTTACATCCGTTACCGAACTTCCTTCTTCCTTCGATTGATATGTTCTGCAAGCCGTCGGCATTTGCTTAACAAAAGTGGCGAGGCGGAGTGTATCTGTAGAACTATCTAACAACGGTTGCCATTTGGCAATAGCAGAACCGTCCGCCTGTTTCTCCAATCCCGGCAAAAATTTGCATCTTGCCAACAAATCCAAACTCCACCTAGCAATATGAGACCAAAAACGCAAATCTGAGCCGACAAAAGAGTCTGGTTCCGTGCTGTTAAGCGGTAGTGATTGCAAGAAAACAAAAGCTGCTTGAGGGTTGAGACAAAAACCCTCGACTTGCCAGGGATAAAGGTAAATTTCCTCGGTTTGGGCCGGTTCCTCAAGTGCTGCTGCTGAGTGCTGCGGCATCAGATTTGCGTTCGATTCTGAGATTTGGGTGGGAAGTGCGATCGCCCGAATTTCCTTTTTAATTGAGGATTTTGAGGCGGTAATTTCTGCGTTTTGACTTCGGGGCGACAACCGAGTTTTTTTGGTTTTTTCCGGTGGACTTTCTGCGGTTTCCGGTAATTGCCAGTTGAGTTTTCCCGACTGCTGCAAGGAATTTAGGAAAGTCTTAAATTCAGCTTCGGTCATTGCTAAGGGATGCGGTAATTTTTTACCTGATTCTCTGGTGTGAATCTCCCCCACTTTTCGCCAAGTTTCTCCCCAAATAAATAAACAACTTTTCTCTTTTTCAAGTAGCCAACTGCCGTGTAAAATAGCCATATTTTTTACCCTGATATTTTTATTTACTTGCGATGCTGACTACAGCATTTATATGGGATTTATGAATATTTTATTAAACAAACAAAGGATATTTTGAGCCAGACAGGACTTAGGTAGAACCTGTATATGTAGGGTGCAACCTAAGCACCTTACGGCTGATTCCCAATCCTAGATAAGTAAATCCTTCTTCCTTCTTCCTTGAACGTCCCAATTCCCAAATGAAAATTCATCGTACCATCTATGGCAGGCGTTTAGCGGGCGATCGACCGGATAATCGACTCCAGACTGCAAAAAATAATTATCCAGTATAAATGCTTACAATCGAGGCGCAGACAGTCGATCGCGAGGCGATTATCCCTGTGTTTTGGCGTCGGACTCTCAAACATCCTGTGGTAATGTTACGATCCCGACAGAGAAAGAATGTGGTAGATAAGGAAGCAGTGCTACATGGTAGAGATAGACAAGTCAATATCCTTCGATGGACGGGATATTAGACTGAAGATTGGTTTGCTAGCGCCTCAAGCAGGCGGTGCAGTTTTGATTCAGTCAGGTGACACGGCGGTTTTAGTGACAGCGACTCGATCTCCGGGGAGAGAAGGAATAGATTTCCTGCCCTTGTTGGTGGATTACGAAGAGAGACTCTACGCTGGCGGTAAAATTCCCGGTGGATTTTTGCGGAGGGAAGGGCGTCCCCCGGAAAAAGTGACTTTGACTGGCCGTTTGATCGATCGACCGCTGCGCCCGCTATTTCCAAGCTGGTTGCGAGATGACATCCAAGTTGTAGCCACAACGGTTTCGATGGACGAACAAGTGCCGCCGGACGTGTTGGCGGTGACGGGGGCTTCGGTGGCGATACTGCTGGCGAAAATGCCGTTTTACGGGCCGATGGCGGCAGTGCGAGTCGGTTTGGTAGGGGACGATTTCATCATCAACCCCACCTACAGCGAAATCAAAGAAGGCGAGTTGGATCTGGTGGTAGCCGGTTCTCCTGATGGAGTAATCATGGTGGAAGCCAGCGCTAACCAATTGCCGGAACAGGATATCATCGAGGCGATCGACTTCGGCTATGAAGCAGCCTGTGACTTGATTCAAGCCCAGCGCGAAATTATGGCGGAATTGGGCATCGATTTGGTGGTAGAGGAACGGCCATCCCTAGACTCGGCCCTGGAAAACTTTATTCGCGATCGCGCCGAAGCCCCAATCCGCATCATTTTGTCTAAATTTGAACAAGACAAAAATCAGCGGAATGCAGCATTGGACGAAGTTAAGGCAAATGAAGTCGAAGCTGCGATCGCCGAACTCCCGGAAGAGGACCCGGTAAAACTAGCGGCCACCGCCAACAGCAAGGCGATCGGCAACGTTTTCAAAGACGTTACCAAAAAAATGATGCGCAAGCAAATCCTCGAAGATGGCGTCCGTGTAGACGGCCGCAAGCTAGACGAGGTGCGACCTGTTTCTTGTCGCGTAGGGGTGCTGCCGTCGCGAGTACACGGCTGTGCGTTGTTTAATCGGGGGTTAACCCAAGTCTTATCCGCAGCTACCCTGGGAACCCCGGGCGACGCCCAAGACTTAGGAGACGACTTGCACCCGCAGCAAGACAAACGCTACCTGCATCACTACAATTTCCCGCCGTTTTCGGTAGGAGAAACCAAGCCGATGCGATCGCCCGGACGCCGAGAAATCGGTCACGGAGCCCTCGCAGAACGCGCTTTACTGCCGGTTTTGCCATCCAAAGAAGATTTCCCCTACGTGATCCGCGTAGTTTCAGAAATCCTTTCTTCCGACGGTTCCACCTCAATGGGTTCAGTTTGCGCCTCAACGCTAGCATTAATGGATGCAGGCGTTCCCCTTTCCCAACCCGTCAGCGGCGCGGCAATGGGCTTAATTAAAGAAGGCGATGAAGTCCGAATTTTGACTGACATTCAGGCAATTGAAGACTTTTTAGGCGACATGGACTTCAAAGTAGCCGGTACCGACACCGGAATTACCGCTTTGCAGATGGACATGAAAATCAAAGGTTTGCCCTTAGATGTGATAGCCACCGCCATCCGCCAAGCCAAACCGGCCAGACTGCACATTTTAGAAAGAATGCTGGCAACTATCGACACTCCCCGCAAGGAAATGTCGCCGTTTGCACCGCGTTTGCTAACCCTGAAAATCGATCCAGAATTTATCGGTTTGGTAATTGGGCCTGGTGGCAAAACGATCAAAGCCATCACCGAAGAAACCGGTGTCAAAATTGACATCGAAGATGACGGAACCGTGACAATTGCCGGCAACGACAGCGAAAAAGCTCAGCGGGCTTACAACATTGTCCAAGGCATGACGCGCAAGTTAAATGCAGGAGACGTGTATGTCGGCCGCGTAACTCGCATTATTCCGATCGGCGCTTTTGTGGAAATTTTGCCAGGAAAAGAAGGCATGATTCACATTTCCCAGTTAGCGGACTACCGCGTCGGGAAAGTGGAAGACGAGTTAGCGGTGAACGATGAAGTGATTGTCAAAGTGCGAGAAATTGACAACAAAGGTCGAATTAATTTGACCCGGTTGAATATTCATCCCGACGAAGCGGTAGCCGCCCGCGAAGCGCTGAATAAATAGTTGAGAGTTGGTAATTGGTAATTGCTTGTAGAGTAATTGCTAATTGCTAATTGGTAACTGGTAATTAGTAATTTCTAATTGCTAATTGAGATTAAATCTGATAGTTTCAGATTGATTTAGGAGTAGGGTGCGCGACAGCGACAGATCGACTTTGTGCGATCGGCTGTAGAAGTTAATAGAGTCGCGCACTTTACCCTCGGCGGTTGAAACCGCAACTACATAAATGAAGTCCCAGCAGAGCGGGGACTCAAAAAAATATAAAGTATGCTTAGGTAGTTACTATAAATGATACGATATAGGCTTGTAAACCGCAGACATTGCAGGTGAAGATAGCAGGTTTGATTTTCATCAGCGTCTGTAGAAAAACGCAGATAAAGATGACCTCAAGACCTCGCTACGATCCCGAAGAGAATATTAGCCGTCAATCGATTTTAGATTTTAGATTTTAGATTTTAGATTGACCCCACGGATAAATTCGGGGGCTTGAGGATTTTCGATTTGGGATTAATTCCACGGATAAATCCGGGGACTTGTACCATCAAGAAATTCTTGGTCATAGTGCAACTGATCCTGAGAAATGCGCTCAAATGGCCAAGCGTCAGGGATGGGAATTAATCGGATGGGAAAAAACAAACGATTCGATACTTAAGGTTGATTGTGTCTTTGAAGGGTTGACAGAGTTTCCACCGAGTCCATACGAACCCGAACATGAGAGAGAGGAATAAATCAATGCCAAAACGGTTGATCATTTTCAAAACTGAATCGCTTTCTTCCCCTGGATGGGAGGATAGACTGCTTTCCCATACGGGTGCTCTCACGAGCATCCTAGCAGAACACTACGACTACTCAGACAAACCTCTGCCTCAAACGGGCGATCGCCTGCGAAACTTTGCCCAATTTAAGGAGAGTGCCGATCCTAAATTCCCTGCTGCCAGCACTCACGTTTGCTGGGGAGATTGGGAAGTGTCGCGCGTAGAAGAATACACGCCTGAAATTCCGAATGCTGAATACGACTGTTTAGCGGTGTGCTACTGTAGCTACTCACCCATTGAGCCCGAATGGAAAGAATTGCCGAAAATTCAAGTTTCCCAATTGCAAAAACATTAAAAAAACAGAATATGCAGATGCCCGACTTCTGGAAAAAGTCTGGCATCTAAAAGAAAATGAAATCAAATAACCGCAATACAGTCAATCTCAACTAACACATCTTTCGGCAAACGCGAAACCTCCACACAAGCGCGCGCAGGTGCAGTCTCCGCATCAAAATATTTCGCATAAACCGCATTCACAGCGGCAAAATCATTCATATCTTTGAGGAAAACCGTAGTTTTTACCACATCCAACCAAGTAGCGCCGGCTTCTGTGAGAATCGCTTCGAGATTTGCCATCACTTGTTCGGTTTGTTTGGCCACGTCGTCGGTGTAGACAATATCGTTTAGTCTAATGTCGATCGCAATTTGACCAGCTACAAACAGCATAGTGCCCGTAGCGGCGATCGCTTGATTGTAAGGGCCCACGGGTGCCGGTGCTTTGTCAGTACGAATAATTTTGCGCGTCATAGATGTCACTTTTTGGGATAATTTTTCGGAGGTTTCTGGCTGGTAGATTTCTCCGTCAGAGGTTTCGGGCTGGTAGATTTCTCCATCGGGCATTATTGTACCAGTTAAGTCTGCATTTTTGATATTCCAGCCATAGATTTGAGCCTCCGTCAAGTCTGCCCTTTTTAAACTTGCTGTAGTTAGATTTGCTCTCATTAAGTTGGCTCCTCGCAGATTGGCTCTTTCTAGATTTGCATTAGTCAAATTCATTCTTGACAGATCAACGCCGTGCAGATTAGCTTTCGGAAACTTAGTTTTTTGAAGTTTTACCTCAGTCAAATTTGTCTCAGTCAAGTTTGCCATAGTTAAGTCAGCTTCCCGCAAGTATGCCTCAGTCAAATCAGCCTTATTCAGATTCGCTTTATTTAGGTTCGCTTTATACAAAGAAGCTAGACGTATATCCGTACTATCTAGACTTGCACCGCTCAAATTTGCTTCGTCTAAATTGGTGCGAACTAATTGAGCATTATTTAAGTTTGCTCCTATCAGAGTTGCCCGCTCTAAGTCAGCATAATTTAAAATAGCACTACTAAAGTTTGCCCTAGTCAAATCTGCACCGCTAAGGTCTGCCCAGTTGAGATTCGCTGAGCCAGCAATGGCGCAACTTAAATTAGCACCTCTCAGCGATGCTTTAGTGAGGTTTGTACTTTGAAGGTATGCACCTGTTAGAATTGCTTCACTCAAATCTGCACCTGAAAGATTTGCATTGTCTAAGTTGATGCCACTCAAATCAGCACCTTTAAGGTCTGCCCCCCTTAACTGTGCTTTCGCAAATTGACGATCGCCTTTAGCGTATCTTTCTAAAAGTTCTTCAGCCGTCATTCCTAACCTCGATCGCCCTTCCGCTACACCCCACTTTCCCAGCCTACCACCAAAACCCAACGCGCGATCTAAATCTGCGTTAATCTGCGTCTATCCATCTTCATCTGCGGTTAAACATCGCCTTTTTCAACCGCAGATATAGGCAGATAAACACAGATTAACGCAGATAAATTAGAGATTATCTGCGTCAATCCGCGTCAATCCATTTTCATCTGCGGTTAACAAATTCCCTTTTTCAACCGCAGATATAGGCAGATAAACACATTACACAACAACCGGAGCACCAACCACCTCACCTTTCAACATCCGAGAAGCAGCATCAAGCAATTGCTCCTCCAAATAAGGCTTAGTGAAATAGCCTTTCGCGCCCAAACTGTAAGCCATTTGGCGGTGTCTGTCAGCACCGCGAGAAGTCAACATCGCGATCGGCAATTCACACAAAACCGCATCCTTCTGCATCCGAGAAAGTAGTTCCAAACCGTCCATTCTCGGCATCTCAATATCGCAGAAAACGATATCGCAAGGCAGACCAGATTTCATCTTTTCCCAAGCCTCCTTACCGTCGCGAGCTTCTTCCACACGATAGCCAGACTTCTCAAAAGTAATCGACAACAGCGATCGCACGGTAATCGAATCATCCACAATCAGCACAGTCGGCTCAGTCTTCTCAATTTCCGCCTCCTTAGTAGGTCTCTCGCTCTCATCCCAAAGCGTACCGCCAGCTTCCTTCCGCAGCCTTCCGGTAGCCAAATCGATCAGCTCCAGAACATCCGCAATCGCCACGATCCGGCCGTCCCCGAGCACGGTGGCCCCAGCAATCCCGATCGGCTTCGGCACCGGTCCTTCCAACGGCTTGATCACAATTTCCTGTTCCGTCGAAACCTGATCCACCTGCACCGCCAAGAAATTGCCAGCAGACCGCAGCACGATCACCGAAATCATGTCATCGTCTGTATTAAACCCGTAAACACTGCCCCGGCCCAGATGGCGGCTGTAAGCCAGCAACTCCCGCAGCGGTCGGAACGGCAAAATCGAACCCCGCCACTCTATGCAAAACGAACCGTCTGCCCCCGTCGTCACCTGATCGCGAGGCACATCGATCATATCCTCCACCCCATCCATCGGGAAAGCAATGCGAGCCCGATCGCTAATGCAAGTCAGAGCCTTAGAAATGCTCAACACCAGAGGTAAACGGATCGTAAACACAGTCCCCTTGCCGATAGTAGAATCAATCGACACAGTGCCCCGAATCTCCTGCAACGAAGTCTGCACCACATTCATACCGACCCCCCGGCCGGCGTACTCCGTCGCCTGTTCCTGAGTGCTGAAACCGGGCATAAACAGCAAATCGTACACTTCCGAGCGAGACATCCTCTGAGCCTGAGCCGCCGTCAGCATACCCTGCTTAATCGCCTTCGCCTTCACCCTTTGCGGGTCAATTCCCGCCCCGTCGTCAGAAACCGAAACCACCGTTTGATTCCCTTGGTGGAAAGCCCGAATCGTAATCCTGCCAACTGCTGGTTTCCCAGCCGCCAGACGCACCTCCGGCGGTTCGATCCCGTGAGTAATCGCATTGTTCACCAAATGAGTCATCGGGTCATAAAGCTGATCCACAATCATCTTGTCGATCAAAATATCCTTACCCTCAACCTGCAACTGAGCCTGCTTCCCGCACTTAATCGCAATTTCCCGCACTGCCCGGAACAGCCTGTCCGTCGTCTCCGCAAACGGCTTCATCCGGGCGCGAGTCAAACCTTCTTGCAGTTGAGTCGTGACTTGCCGCAGTTGGCGAGTCACCTGATCCGCCTCATCCACCAAAAACTCAATGTCCGCCGCCGACTCCCGCACCCGCACGATCAGCTCTATAATCTCCTGAGCCAAACTGTGGAAAGGAGTAAACCTGTCCATTTCCTCTGGTCTCCAGGCACTTTCCCGAGTGTGGGCCGAATCCTCAGAACGCCAGGCCGATCGGTGTCCCTGGCGGTTTGCCAGCAAAGCAATCTCCAAAAGACTCCGCTCGTAGAAATCCTGAGTCCGCTGGCTCACATCGCTCAGCAGCGTCACCTGGTGCAGCAAATTGTCCAAAAACTGCCGCATCCGTTCTTGGTCTTGCTCCAAACTGTTGCGGTTCACCACCAGTTCCCCCATCAAATTGCTGAGGTTATCCAGTTGCTTGATCGGCACCCGCATCGTCTGGTCGCCGAACCCGCCCGCGCGGGCATTCCGCCTGGATCTGTTGAGCGCCGACGGCCCCATATTGGCTTCCCCTTGGCGGCCACCGTCCTTTGGATCTTCCAGCAGTTTTTCCAAATCCCCAAATTCGTCGTCGCTCTCATCGGCAGGAGGGGGCCCAGCTTTACTGGTAGTTGTCGTCGGTGCAGGAATTTCCGGCATAGTTGCGCTCTCGCTGAGGAGCTCTTCGAGATCCGAGAAAACTTCGGTATTTACCGGACTCGGATTTCTTCCCCCAGAAGCTGCTAGTACATCCCCAGAACCCCCTGAAATTAACAGTGCTTCTAAATCGTCAAAATTGCCTTCAGCATCCTCAGCACCTGATTTGGCCTCGGTAAAAAAGTCTGCCAGCGACTCCTCTTCCAACTCCGAGGAATCGACCGAGGCCGGCTCGTCGTCAGCGTCCCAAAAGCCCGTCCTCAGTTCCGAAGTCACCAGAACCTCAGCATCTATCGAATCCAACAAATCATCAAAACCCTCCAACTCTTCACTGTTGAGAGTCGCCCCGGTTTCCATCGCCGAGAGCAAGTCAGCATCGCCCTCAAACATACCATCGAGAGATTCTGCCGACAGCGCCTCTAAATCCTCACTCGAAAAATCCGTTTCCAGCGCGTCAAACAAATCATCCTCGCCGCTTGACTTCCCAGCGGCATCTGTTTCGGGTCGATCGAACAAATCCGCACCCACCTTGTCGAAGAAACCCTCGGTTCCCTCGGTTCCTTGGGCAGACAACTCCTCCACATCTAGAGCCTCGCCCTCATCGGGCGCCGATCCACCATCGCCCTCCTGCACCATGCCTTCGGCAAACATATCCTCCAACAAATCGAAATCTACGCCCTCATCAGACTCGAAACTTGAAATTTCCGAATCAGGACGATCGGACAAAGCCCCAAGTTCAACCGCTGCCAAATTTGCCAAGCCGCTGTCGGAAACAGCCTCCGCATTGTTCGAGAACAAACTCCCCAAGTCGCCCTCATCAAATCCCACACCCCCACTCAGCAATTCTGAACCTCCATCTAAATTCAGCCAACCCCCATGGGTTTGCCCCGAAGCTTCCCCGTCATACTCAGTACCCGTAGGTACAGAACCGAACAGCTCAGCCAAATCCGCCGCCTCTCGGGAAGTAGCCACTCCTTGCCTATCGAGCACAGTCTGCTCATCCTCAGAAATCGCATCCGAGGTCATATCCCCAAACAGGGCATCTAAATCCGTATCGTCCAGTTCCAGGTTGACCGATTGCACAGACTCGTCTTCGGGCCCGAAAGCATCTTCTAGCCAATTTCCATCCGCAGAGATATCTAAATCAGAATTTGATGTCATGTTAAGAACGCTGCCAATTTCCTCATGTTGTGCGATGTCAGCAGCTAGCTCTCGATCGCCCCCGCTCTCCCCACCTTCGTCTTCTGAAGAAAGGAAATTAGAAGTAGTCCCCAACAGCTCGCTCAACTCCGAGTCCTCGCCAAGCTCAGAGAGCAACTCGAAATCATCTATGGAATGCCCACCGAGCGCTTCGGCATCCGCTGAATCCTTGCCGCCTGAAAAAGGCTGGTTCGATTCTGCGTCGAAAGCCTCAGGGTTGACAGAATACTCCGAAGAGACGGACGGCACAACCGCTGCCTCAGATAAGCCTAAATTGCCGAACAAGTTATCCAAATCAGCATCGCCCGTACCAACAGAAGTTTGGGCAGCCACTTCGTCCAAAAGCGTACCTAGAGCATCTTCGTCAGCTTGTCTCTGGGTCTTGCCGACCGTGCCGTCTCGCCGACCCAAACCGCCCCTGCCGTTACCCGTTTCAAGCTGTTTGCGAATTAGTGACTGCCTCAAATCCCCATTTTCCCGTTCGGCAGCTACTGCCGAACCGTCTAGCTCATCTCCAAACAGCAAATCCTCCCCAAACAAACTCGTCAGGTCGTCAATCGGAGGCGCCGTGTTCGTTTCCGAACTTTCGGCATCGTATTCGTCAAACAACAAATCAGCAAAATCCCCGGCATTGTCATCGTCTGCCCCCACCATTCCCCCTGCCGATATCCTAGAAGACTGCGCATAGTCGAGGTCTTCTTCTTCTTCCCAAGCGTCGTCGAGATCCGGCGATTCGCCGTCAAACAAGTCAGCTAAAGTGTTGAGTTCGGCAGCGCCCACTTCCGGGCCGGTGCGGGTCGAGCCTCTAAAAGCACCCGTCTCCATATCCGATTCTCCGAATCTGGGGGAATCGTCGAACTGGGGCGATCGACTGCCACTATAATCATTGCTCTCGCCGCTGTCGAGTTGGTCGAACAGCTCGTCTATATTCAGCCCAGAAATAGTCGGCAGCATTTGTTCCCCCGCCCGGGAATCGCCAGAGCCCAATAGATCCCAGGCCGCATCCTCAACAGAAACCGAATTTTTCCCCGATGTACCCGGTTGAGCGAATTCCAGCAAATCTTCAAAATCCGTTTGTGGAAAGACAACAACCGGCTGCAAGGCCAGAAGTTTTGCGCTAGGTGCGATCGACGATTCTCGACCCGAAATTACCAGTTCTTGCGCTTGTTTGATGTCTTTGATCACCGTTGGGGCTAAGGTGCGGTAGCTATTTTCTGGGTTGGCGATTGCCTTGGATACAGCTTCGATCAATTTTATCCAGCAGGGCAGTTCAAATTCCTCCCCCGCCCTGAGCAAGTTCCGACAAATGCTCTTGAGTTGCCACCTGCTTTCTGGCCCCTCGGGCTGTTTGAACTCTTGCAGCAGTTCCCGCATCCTCGCCGGCACGTCCGACTCAAATACTAGCTGCAGGGCGCTTTCTGCTGTTGCTCTGGCCTCAGGTGCGTAAACTGACCCCGAGTCCGCAAAAGTCCTTGATGAGCCAAACGCCCCGATTCCCATCTCTGCCATAACTTGTTCGGGTACTAGCAGCGGGCTGCTCTCGTCTCCATCGTTTTCTCTGTATCCGACGAGTCCCCCCAAGTGTCCGTTGAGTTCTTCAAATACTGGTTCTAATTCTCGAACCATCTGTTCTGCCAATTCCTCTGTCAGCCCAAAAGGTCCCGACAGTTGCTCTAACAGCCCTTGCAATGTGTCAAAAATTCGCAGGAAAAGAGACTCTAGCTGTTGGTCTACTTTAACGCTGCACTCTTTTAAAACTTTAAAACTATCTTCTAGTCGGTGAGCTGTTTGCTGAATGCTGGTCAGCCCCAGCATTGCTGCTCCTCCTTTGACAGAGTGAGCGGCCCTAAATACTTCGTTGACCAGTTCTGGGTCTTCGATCGTGGTTTGCAGATTCAGCAAGCCTTGTTCGATCGTATTGAGGTGGTCTTTTGCCTCCTCAATAAAGTAGCCCATTATCCTCTGTTGTTGCTCCGGTAGCATAGTTTTATTCCTGATTTTAGTCGTTATTGTATTGGGTCTCTGTTAGTAGTTTTAGAGAAAGTCTCTGTATATCTCGCCCCTTGCCAAGAGAATAATGTGACTGCGACATATCGCAAATGTCCTGGCTATTTTTGTTTTCGATATGCCCTCACTTAAAAGATAGCGAATCTCCCGCACTCGATCGGGTTTGAGGACAGCGGTGGACAGATATCTTGCCGGGAACGAAAGGAAAGCGGTTTTTTTCGCTTGGCACCGCGGGAGTTATCGGCAGGGGTTCCTTCCCACAAATGGTCAGGATTGATACAACCGCGATCGTCGCAACTGTGACACGCAAAATAACCGGGTTTGACTGGCTTTCGCAGTTTGTGTTCCCGTACAAGTCTGTGAGCGCAGAAACTTTTTGTTTTACCATTAATTTTAGTACCCTTAATGGCGCAACCATCACTTCTTTTCGCCCAGCTACAAATCCTGCAGCCGTTCGGCTGTATTTGGGCTAGAATACCGGGAATTCTTTCTCTCCCTCGCAGTTGTTTTTGAGGTGTCGGGGCCGATGTACTTCCGACATCTTTAATACGTCCTTTTTTTAACCTACCTTGACAATTTTCCCGCCGAGAACCTGACCACAAATGGTTAGGATTAATGCATCTGCGGACATCGCAAGTGTGGCAAGCAAAATATTCGGGTATAATCTGCAGACCTAATGAATGTTCTAATACTAAACGGTGGACTGTTAAAGTTTTCCATTTGCCGTTAATCCGATTTTTTTGGGTGGCATAGCCCAGGCTATTTTTGGCTAGGCTAGAGATAATACACCCCGTCGGCTGAATCTCTCCAAATATGCCATGAATCACCTCTACTATGTTCTCCTCCATCTGTGCAAGTCCTACTTTATTTAGGTGCTGAATTAGCATCCCCGCAGTGGTCTCAAGACTGCGAGGTTGCTTTTTGTCTGCCATTCTTGCCCGACCAAAGTGCTTGTAAATCAGCCAGCAAAACAAGCATTAGACAATTAATTATTGTCTTTCTGCGGTTTCTACACGGAATCTTTCCACCGATGTCAAAAGGTCGCGAGCAACGCCTACCAAGTTTTGCAAAGCACCGGAAACTCGCTGCGCTTCTTGGGATGTTTCCTGAGCAGTTAATTCCACTGCTTGCATAACAGAAGCCACCGCGCGAGCTGTTTCGTTTTGCTCTACAGTGTCGGCAGTAATCGATCGCACTAACACGTCAATTCGGTTAGTTACTTGAATGATATCTTCAAGCGAGCGCTTCGCCTGTTCTGCCAATCTTGTCCCCTCAATAACCTGCTGCGTCCCTTCTTCCATCGCCGTCATTACCGCGCCGGTTTCGCTTTGAATTTGCATCACGATCTGTTCGATTTCTTTCAAAGACTTAGCCGAGCGGTCTGCCAATTGTCGCACCTCGTCTGCCACGATCGCAAAACCCCTGCCCGCTTCCCCAGCTCTCGCCGCCTCAATACTAGCGTTGAGGGCCAACAAATTCGTCCGGGAGGCGATCGTCGCAATTAAAGCCACAATCTTAGAAATTTCTTGAGAAGCTTCCGCCAAACGCTTGACTTTTCTAGTGGTTTCTGCTACCGTTTCTCGAATTTCTAAAATCCCTGCCACCGTCCGCTCCACAGCTTCGCCCCCTTTCAGAGCAGTTGCCGCCGCGCCCCTGGCCACTTCTTCCGCCTCTCTAGCGCTCTCTGCGACCCGCTGAATCGCATCGGTGAGGACTTGCACCGAATTCAGCGTTGCTGCTAGTTCCTCAGCTTGCCGCAGCGCGTCGGAAGACAAATCGCCCGCAAACTTAGCACTATCCGTAGCGCCTTTGCTGACCTCCCGAGCCGCCTGCTTCACCTGATGGACGATTTCGCGCAGATTTTGAATTGTCAAGTTAAACGAGTCAGCAACCGCACCCAAAACGTCTGCGGTCACTTCCGCAGTCACCGTCAAGTCACCCCGGGCCGCTCCTTCCACGTCGTCTAGCAAGCGGATCACTTGGCGCTGCAAGTCTTCTTTTGCCTGTTCCTGCTCGTCAGACTTGCGCCTGGTATCGCTAATAGTGGTTTGGATTACCTTCGCCATGTGGTTGAATTTAGCAGCCATTTTGCCAAATTCATCTTCCGAGTAAACCGTAGCGCGAGCGTCCAAAGTTCCTTGAGCTACGGCATCGAACTGAGCTTGCAAATTGTCCGAGGACTTGCGCACCTGCTTGGCGATCAACTGGCCGATGCCCCAAGAAGTTAAAAAGCTCGTAAAGCCTGCTGCTGCGGTCATTACCCACCCTGTTTGGCGCAGGTAAACGATCGCCTCCGGCTTGTCTTGCCGCAGAGCTTGATAGGAGGCAATGTTGGTGACGAAAGCCACAGCTACCAGAGAAACCAGTCCGGCCCCGATTGCCGTGTACAACTGTTTTGTAAACAAAGGGGCATTTTCCAAGAAAGCCAGTCCCCCCTGTTCTACCGTCACCGAAGTATCGACCGCTTCTGTTTCTGTGGGAGCAAAACTCGACACTGACGCATCAGCCGGGCCGTTTATGGTAAATATCTCATCATCCCGAATTGCTGAGCCATCGCTGTTGTCAAAGTCCAGGCTGCTGCCAGTCGTTCCCATCATGCCGCTCGTCGAGTTGCCGAAATTGGTATTACCTCTAGTCAGCATCGAACTGCTGGCATCTTCTGAGATGTCAAAGTCCGGCAAATTGCCCAAATCGTCAAACTCGTCAAATTCGTCTAAAAAGTCGCTGTGTTCTTGAGGGTTCGTCGCTTTTGACGACCAGCCGCTGCTGTTCTTGTCCGACGCCCCGAAAGCTGTCGCTTGTTCGTTTTCCTCGAAAGAGAAAGAATCGCTAAAAGCATCGTCATCAAAAGCATCTAACTCGAAGCTATCTATAGAGCCAAATGCCGGGGGTTCCGAGTCGCCGTAACCATTGCTGTTAGCCGAGGTTCTCTCGGCCGAATTAAATTGTCCCCGGCTTGCCCTTGACGAGTGAGAGTTGGGGACAGCACCTCCCATCAACAGCGTTTCGTCTTCCGCCAGCGAATAGTTTGACGAGTAGTCCGACCCCGTATTCGGCTGGTTTTGAGGTCGAGAAGACCCGAAACCCGACGAGGGCATCGCCTCAGCAAAGGGGTCTGCCTGTTCTGCTGTCGGTGCGTTATGACCGTGATTTTGCCGGCCCCTTGGCGGGGCTTGGTAGTCGTAGTCGGAGGAATCGTCGAGTTCGTCTGGCAAATCGAGTTCTGCAAAAGGTGCGCCAAAATTGTCAGACGGCCCGCTGGGGGAGTCGAGTTGGTTCGAGTCGAAGGAATTCCCGATTTCTTTTGAGGCAAAACTTTGACCGTTGAGCATCTGAGTCGGAGCTTCTGAAAACACATCTCCTGAGTAAGGTGGCTTTTTCCCAGACACTTTGCTGCTTTTGACGTCATCCGCATCTAACCCTGCATCATCAGCAGTAAAAGGGTCTCCAAAGTCCGAGTCGGCAAACTCGTCCATGTTTAGCGAGTCGGACGTCTCAGCATAAGCTGCCATCCCGCTACTGTCGCTAGCAAAGGGGTTAGAATGTGAGGTTAAATCTGGGACAGAGCTGGGGCTTACGTCCATGTCTTCTGCTTCCCACTCCAAGCCGCTCATGCCCAAGTCTGCCAAGTCGTCGTTTTCCATGTCGTCTGGCGATTGGCTCCTATAGGAAAGGGATGGGGAATTTCCTTGGAAAAGTCCCAAATCCGGGTCTTCTAACTCTTCATCGAGAGATAAGTCTGGGTAGAATTCCAATTGAGTTTCACCTGACAAAGGCTCGAAATTTTCCGTTGGCAGTTCTCCGGATAAAAATTGGTCTGTGCAGGTAATTCCACTGTGAGCGTGTTCAACCAAAGTCGGGTCGTCACTCAGGCCTAGCACAACCGTGTACTGTTCCCGCGCCACCTCATACTGTTGCAGTCCATAGCAATAAATGTGTCCGCACAGCAGGCGAGCGCTGGGGTCTTCTGGAAAATCTTCTACTAATTGATAAACTAGGGCTGCGGCTTCTGAAAAATTGCCCTCCATGTAGGCCGCTTCTGCCCGTTGGTAGTCCTGCTGAAAGTTGGTACTTGTTGCCATTTGCCGCCCTCTTTTGATTTTAGATTTTAGATTTGAGATTTTAGATTTTTATCTTGAATTGAAAGTTTAGATGCGCGCCTCAAGTCCTGTGACTGTTGATGGTTAGACCCCAATCGCAAATCGCAAATCGCAAATCTAAAATCGATTTCACGCTGCCCACCGCGCCGAGCGCAGAATTTTCACTTGATCTAGCAGTCGGAGCACTTTCTGAGCTTGTCCGCCTAATCTCCATTCTCCCCTCAGAAAAGGAATCATGCCGTCTGGTGCATTGTTCGGAGAGTCCAGTTGTTGCTCCACGTCGAGCCAGTCCATCCCCACAATTCGATCGACTGCCAGCCCTAAAATCGTGTCTTGGTCTTCCACAGCCACGATCGGGATTTCGGGTCTGTCTGTGTTCAGAGGTGTTTGGTCTCCCAGAAATTGCCCGAGGTCTGCCACCCAAATCACTCGTCCTCTCATATTTAGGGTACCTAAAAGCAAAGAGGAAACGTTGGGGATTGGTGTCATGCGGTCTGGGGACGGGGCTAGTACCTCTCTAATCCCTGTCGCCGGCAGTGCGAACTCGTTCCCCGAAGGAACGTAGAACCGCAGGTGCAGCTCGCCTTCGGGAGTTTCTAGTTCTTGGAATTCCGGAGCCGGATCTACGCCTAGTCCTGGTAATATAAAGTCTGGGCTGCCGCTAATCATGATTGTGACACCTGCTTTCTAGCAAATTGTTGACGTTTCCCGCCCCCGAAGAACCCGATCGCAACTTCGATGGTCGAAACTTGACACAGCCAAGCTTGACACAGCCAAGGGGTGAATGGCGCGACGGCAGGAGGTACTTGGGAATAGATTTGCTCCGTCAATAATTGACTGCAATGAATAATTCACGCTACCAATGCTTACAAATTAGCTCAAATCGACTACGAACAATTAATTTGGAACCCCTAAAGCTTCACTTTGTACTCCCACCGCCGTTTAAATTGGTAAAACTCTGGGTAATTTCTGCGATGAATGCTAAACCGATACTCGGATTAGCGACGGGTTGCTGACGGCGGCTGGTGTCGCGACAATCATCAAAAAAAATCGGTACGTGGGTTCCGAGCGCGTCTTTAGAGGCGCTCATGGGAAACGGTCTGGCGGTTTCAATAAGCGAGTCAATCTTTCCATTACACGGGAATTGCTAGATTCGGTGTAATGAATGTAATGCTCTTTCGCGCTTGACAATTGCCGTGGAAAACCGAGCAACCCGCGAGCGCATAATGTTTGCTCCCTTTCATAGCCTCCGACGGCGGGGTGATGTTAGCTTGCGCCAAAGTTAACGATCTGTACTATATCTAGGACACTGACTTAACCCAATAAATCTATTTAATCCTAAATTTCGCGATTCAAGGAACTATGCCAAGCATCCCTTGGTAGGTCTTTAAACTCTTACCGTTAACGTAGTACGCAAGGTACGGAGTCTGGTCAACTCGGGTTTAAGTCAAAGGCCCGCAGCGAGCGTGTCTTTAGACCAGGGTCGTTGACTTAAGACTGACAATACACTCTCCGACTTTGTACAGAAATACCTACCAATGAGTAGCTCTGCACATCGGTTTTTCGGAGTGGCTGTAAGTGGAGAACAAGTATATTATATTTGCACTTTGAGCGTGTTAGACCCACTGGGGTCGAGAAATTGAACAGAGTTTTACCGAGGCCCTCATGCCAGCGCGCGGATTTATACATTCTAGTTTATGGTGCGATCGCTCCGGGTGGCCGCTCGCTTTCTCTTTGTGGCGGTCGAGACTCGATCTAACCGCAGGTACAAGAAAGCTCCAATAATGCCAGCGCGTGCGAAATTTATTTTTCTTCTAATTCGTCTTGTAGCGAGCGGTCTAATAATCTTTCCGATAGATTGACCAGAGGGTAGCCCGGGCCCACATATTTTTCTACCAGCATTAATAGCTCGCTTTCGCCAAAAGGTTTGGTGTAAAACTCTGTAGCTCCGGCCATGCGGGCTTTAACGCGGTCGATAAATCCGTTGATGCCCGTCAGCATAACGATCGGCGTCTGCCGGAAAGCGCTAGAATTGCGCAGCATAGCGCAAATTTCGTAGCCGTCGAGTTCCGGCATGGCGATGTCACAGAGAATTAAATCGGGTTTGAGTTGAAAAACCAAACTCAGGGCTTGGAGGGGATTGCCGATCGCAGTAGCTTCGTAACCGTGTTCATTTAAAATTGACTCGACTGTTTTGCGAATAATATTGTCGTCGTCAATGCAGACAACTCTGGGAACCTTGGTTTCAGGGGACGACCATTCTTTTTTGTTGTTAGCGGGGGCAACAGAGGGCTCGTAAAATACTTGCACCAATCCCTGCTGCACGAAAGGGTAAATTGCCTTAGCGACAGTCACCACGTCTCGGTTGAGGTAGCGCGCCATCTGGCGGATCGAAGTGTGGCCGTCGGCCCAGCGTCTGAGAGTATTAAAGGTATTGACAGGGAGCGCGACTCGCAACTCTGAGGGGTCTGAAATCACCGGGCATTGGTTGGGCGACTGAATGTGAGGGTGAAACTGCTTCCACTGCTGCACCTGTTTGACAATCTTGGTCAGCAGCGAGCTAATTTCTAAGCTGGTCAGTTGAGGAGCCAAACCAGGGCCCATTTCAAAAGTGAAGGAACCCTGGTGGAGACTGAGCAAGTCAAATAGGGTTTCGTGGATCATGCTGTGGATGATGTTGCGCCCTTGAGCTGGGGTGAGGATGTGGTTTTCTAGCAGGGCCCACAGGTAGCCGTATTCTGGGGCATTGGTAGATGCCATATAGGGAACTTGGATTTTGTCGAGGGCGGTATCTGCTTTGTAGCGGCGCAGGTAGTCGCGCAGGCGAAACAAACTCCCCGCACTCTGGGTAGCGTAAATAATCTGACCGTTGAAGCAGAAGACATACCAGGATTGTCCTGCAAGGGAGCGCGGGGTAGGTTGAGTACCCGTGCTGCTGCCGGTGGAGGTGTAGGCCTCTACGAACAGTTCTCCGGTTCGCTGACCTAACTCAATCAGTTGCAGGATGCTGCGGATGTCAATTTCACTCAAATTTCCCTGCATGCAGCTAAAGTGTCCTCCTTAAAACCGTTGGCGTCTGAGCTCGGAAAGACTGTGTGCTGGCGCAAAGATTGACTTTAGTTTCCGTCAATAATTTACGCGATGGCGCCGCTCTGACAATTGGGAATTGACTCTCCGGGCGATACTTGCTGCCGATCTCCGGCCGCGCTACCAGTCCACAAGCTGAAACCGCGAAACTCGCGGCATTCTCTAAGTGTAGAGTTTCACCTTGTATTCCCACGGCGTTGCCTAAACTCGTAGAATCCTCGAAGCACAATTGCACGGGCGATATCGAGTGTGCAACGCTGGCCTTCCCGACTGGTTCAAGTCTTCAAGCGCCAAAGTTTTGAAGTTTTTGGCTGAGTATGCCGTCAGTTTATCCAACACATCTTTGCGTAGGTCAACTTCAAAATACCAAGGATTCTCTGGTTTTACCGCTGCAACAGGGCAGCAAGTGCCGAGCGATCCCCGATGGGAACTTGAGGCTAGTCTGTTGGGTTGGATGAGTTGCGCTCGAGGTTTTTTTTGGGTTTGCCACAGCCCTATAATCAGGTGCCGTCAAAATGAACCTTTGTTGGCAATTGTCAGGAAAACCCTCTCTGCCGATCGACCTTTTTGCTCGCCGGAGGCTCGCGTCATAGGCTCGCGTCATTACCCTATTCTAAGGCAGTGCGGTTCAAATCCCTAGTCCGCCGGAGGATGGCCGGAGCCTTGAGGGCAGCCTCCGGCTTTTCTCACGATCGACCCGCAACTAAAGCCTGGTACAATCAATAGAAAGTTTTTGACGGACTAACTTTTTTGAACTTTGGGCGATCGGGTGTCCCGGCAGTTTTGCTAGTCTTTAATCAAGCGGCATTGATACTGCTGTCTCATTCGTCCAGAAGGGCGGCGGCCGTGCTTTCTGGACGCTCTCCCGTGAGGCAGTGCTATGGGTGAGTGCTGCTATAGTTAGGAAAAAATGCTATCCCCGGATTGGGCAAAGGACACCACGCGAGTAAAACTTAAGTGGCAAAAAGTTATCCTTACTTGCCTATACTTATTTACTTTAGGTAAGTTGACTACCGATCGCACGCAGTGTTATCTTTACTTGAGAACCTTTGGCAATCGGGGGATAGCCTACTTATCTTGGGATTAGCCGTCTACCCAACAGCGTAGTACGTAAACACCACTTATCTTTTAGGCCTTTAAGTAGCTTAAAGTAAGTTGGGATAGGTTTTACGAAGCAGAGGACTATTAGTGTGCTGTATCTAGCGGAAGTACAAAAACAGAGAAGCGGCTTTGGTCTCGGTGGCGGTAAGGCTGAACTGAAACTGCTAGCTTGTCAGCGGGGCGAACACAATTGGAGCGCCGTACCAGGCGATGACGCGATCCCAGTTGAGGAAGCTAATAAGTTTAACGACGGCACGCTGGTGCTGGTGGAGTTGAGCGCTAGCAAGCAAGTGCAGCGGATTCAGGAGGCCGCCCGCCAGTTGGTGAGCATTCTGCAAAATTTCTCGCGCTTGCAGGACAAGTTTAAGGATAAAGAAGAGGAAATTGAACAGTGGAAGGCTTCTCTGACGTTTTCGAGTCAGGAACTCAATCGCCGGGAAATGGAAATGCAAGCCCGCGAAGAGCAGTTGGCTCAAATGGAAGACGAGTTGGAGCGGCTGGAGGCTCAGCGCTCGGAAATAGAAAATACTCGAGATGAAGCTAACCGACTGCGAGAAGAGGTCGATCGCAGCCGCGTGGAAATTGAGACGGCTTGGGAACAGTTGCGGGGCGAGCAGCAGCGGGTGGCCCAGCAGCAGTCTCAGGTTCCGCAGGGGGCGGTGGTCGATCGGCAGCAGACCGAAAGGATTCAGGAGTTGATGCAGAAGCTCGGAGGGGCAATTGCTTCGGCCCAAGGGGTGCGGGAACAACTGAATCAGTCTTTTGGTGCGGTGGGGGCTCAGCAGGCAATTCTCGATCAGCACTGGCAGCAGTTGGAGCAAAAACGCAGCATAGCTCAACAGCAGCAAGAAGAGGTCGATCGACAAAATCAGAGCCTCCAAAACCGCTGGCAGGAGTGGTATCAATCTCAAGATGCTTTGGCCGGGGCTCGGGCGGATCTTAAAGGGCAGCAAAGTACCCTCAGCGCTAAGCAGGACCAGGCTCAGTCGGTGTCTTTACAGGTGCGGGCTATTGAGGATCTTTACCAGCAACTTTCCAGGCTCGCATCTGCTTCGGGTCCTGGGGGTACGCAGCAGAAAGTAGATGTGTCATCTCTGGAGAAGATGCCCGTTGAGGAGTTGCAGGCGCTGGTGCAACACCTGCAACACGATTTGGAAAAGGTGTTCCGGTTTGTTAACGATCAAGAGGAGGAGTTGACTCTGCAGAAGGAGACAATCGAGGAGCTGCAAAGGAAAATTCAAGCTGCTAGCGAGTACGATCGCATGGCTTTGGAAAATGAAATGGCAGATGAGCTCGAAAG
This sequence comes from Microcoleus sp. AR_TQ3_B6, assembly GCF_036702785.1. NCBI lineage: Bacteria > Bacillati > Cyanobacteriota > Cyanophyceae > Oscillatoriales > Microcoleaceae > Microcoleus > Microcoleus sp. AR_TQ3_B6. The sequence continues at coordinate 27,243 of NZ_JAUBVJ010000095.1, forward strand.
TTATCAGATGTTGAACGAAACTCTGGTGGGACAGCGCCTCCGGTTGCAGGAACGGGAAGATGTTTTGAAGCAGCATCAGGCGGTGCTGTGGCGGCGATTGGGTACTGCTAATGCTCCAAAACAAGGAGGAGATATGGAGTTGGGCCCGATCGTGGCACAGCTCAATACTCAGCGGCAGCAACAAAGCCAAGAATTGCAAAGACTGGAAAACGAAATTCAGCAGTTGCGGGAGACCATATCCCAAATAGAGGCAAATGTCAACCGCCAAAATGGGGAAGGTGAGGCGAAACGCTACGAACTCAAGCAGTTCGAGCAGAATTTGTTCAACCAGAAAGGTGCAGTGGCAGAACTCTGGGGCCGGGTGAAGGTTTATCAAGAAATGTTGCAGCCCGTGCAGGACAATTTGAACGCGCTGCGCCAAAAGCTTGAAGCGGTGGCGGGTGAACTCGATCGGGTGCAGGAGAGGGGAGACGAGCAAGATCGGGTAGTTTCCGATCTGCAGCAAGTCCTTTCGGGTTTGATAACAGCTTAAAATTTAATATGTGAACTACAACACATCAACTGCTACGCATTATGATGTGGGCTTCCCAATTCAAGGGCAACATCCTCGGCAGCAGTGGACTTGTGGCCATACTGTTTTGGTCTGACATTGCGTCGAAGCGCACTAACGCTGGTTCCCAACGCCCATATCCGTAAGCCTTCGTTTCTGATGTCGATCGCCGCGTTGATGTCTCTATCGTGTCGCGATTGGCCGTGGGGACAGTCAAATTCATGGACTGATAGATCCATTTTTGGTATTGGCAAAAAATATTTGAGCAAAAATGTGACGAAGGGCAAAATCTACCTACTTCTAGGTAAACTTTTCCTTCTGCCTCTGCTGTGTACTTGAGCATGGTGCAGATCATTCCCCAACGCCGCATCACTTATTGCTTTAGCTAGATTGTGGTTGTTGACCATGTTCTTTACTGCCAGATTTTCGACAACAATAACCTGGTTTTCGTTGACTATCTTATACCAATTCTTGAAATTGTGACTACAAATGGTGTCAACTCTAATTTGACGCGAGCGCGAGAAAAAATATGGCAGGGGTTTGTAAAATAGAAATCAGAGAAAGTGAAGTCGAACTCAAACAATTGCTCGGACAGGCAAAAACTGGTTCCGAGAAAGAAAGACTACAAGTATTGTACTTACTGAAAACGAAAAAAGCTCTCAGTGTGACTCATGCGGCCGAAATAGTAGGGAGAAATCGAGTCACCCTACAAAATTGGTTAGCCGAATACCGTCAAGGAGGACTGTCCAAGTTATTATCTAAAAAAGTTAGTACAGGGCGGAAAAAAACAATTCCTCAGTGGGCAGAAAAAGCCTTAGAAAAAAGACTGAAGTTAGAAGAAGGATTTAATAGCTATGGCGAAATTTGTCAATGGTTAGAGTCAAAGCTAGGCAGAGCAGCCAACTATAAAACCGTGCACAGATTAGTGCATTACCGACTAAAAGCTTCACCAAAAATAGCGAGACTTGCGCAGCGCAGAACAGTCAGCGAGAAAGATTAGATAATTTTAAAAAAACTTTTTATAGAACATAGCAATGCTGAGTTGGATGGCAATAACAGTAATGGGTTTGGGAAAGAAGGTGAGATTTTTGTATGAAGATGAAACGCGGATAGGGCTGAAGACAATTAGTGGGAGAAAAATTACGGCACGGGGCGTAAAACCAATAGGGAAGGTACAAGGGAAATTTCAGGCAACATATATATATGGGGTAGTGGAACCAAAAACTGGAGAGCATTTATTTTATGAATTCACCCATCTAAATAGTCAATGCTTTGAGATATTTTTAGAGTTAGTAGCCCAGAACTTTGCCGATAGTATCTTGATTATTAAATTGGATAATGGAGGCTTTCATAAAAAGAAAAAATTGAAAATACCCAACAATATTATTTTAATGTTTCAACCATCTCACTGTCCCGAATCAAATCCAATTGAACAGGTGTGGCAATATCTTAAAAAAGGGTTGAGATGGAAATTACCAAAAAACTTAGAGGAGTTGCGGATTTTAATTAGTGAGCAACTTGAAAAGATGGGTTTAGAAGTAATTGCCTCAATTATTGGGAGAGAATATATACTGGAGGCATTATCTGTAGTCGGCATTTAGAGAATTGGTATTAGGGGATAGTTTATGTCGGAAATCACGCAGGTACTCTGGCTATTTTTGAGTGGAGTTTGGCAACAGCCCGCGCAAGCGAAAGCGACGTTTGTTACTCGTCTTATCTTTTTTACGAGATAGCTGACGCTGTTTTCGTTTGAGGTTGCGTTCGTGTTTCTTGAGGTGTCTGGGATTTTGATACTTTGAGCCGTTAGACGTGACAGCAAAATCAAGCAGTCCCAAATCAATGCCGATGGCTTTACCCTCTTCACTGGCTGTCGGTGACCATAGGCCATCATCCATTAACAAGGAAGTGAATAACGACCATGAGGCATTCTACACACCGTGACAGTTCTTCGCTTGCCCGCTGCATCTCTGTGGATGTTGGCTGTTACGATGGCAAGATTTTCAGGGAATTTAATCGAGGAGTTACTCAGAATTTTAACGTTCTGAGGGTACTGCATTGATGGTCTGCCCAGGCGTTTTTTGAATGTAGGTTACTGTGCTCGACCATCAAAGAAATTGATAAAAACTATCGACAGATTCAGCGTAGAAGATGGGAGGCATTATACCAATTTCCTAAATTACTGCTACAGATAGAGCCTCTAAAATAAATTTCCATCCCGTCAAAGAAGCAATAACTTCCAACGTCAACTTATTTAACTCTTTTTGCACCGCTGGTCTCAACTCTTCTATTTGGTCAAATCTCAACCATCTCAATTGTTCTTTTACGTATCCCCACAGTCTTTCTATGGGGTTTACTTCCGGACTGTAGGCGGGTTGAAATAGTAAAATAACGTTTTCTGGTATACTGAGATTTAAAGAGTTATG
>NZ_JAUBVJ010000096.1:0-191 GCF_036702785.1 Microcoleus sp. AR_TQ3_B6
CGGTTTCTGGCCGCGGGCGCACAATCTTTAAAAACCCGGTTTCTGGCCGCGGGCGCACAATCAATAGAAACCGGGTTTTTTCCTATCTCTTCGCCTGTCACCAAATATTCTCCCAAAAACCCGGTTTCTGGCCGCGGGCGCACAATCAATAGAAACCGGGTTTTTTCCTATCTCTTCGCCTGTCACCAAAT
>NZ_JAUBVJ010000096.1:291-29050 GCF_036702785.1 Microcoleus sp. AR_TQ3_B6
ATTCTCCCAAAAACCCGGTTTCTGACCACCCGCCCACAATCAATAGAAACCGGGTTTTTTCCTATCTCTTCGCCTGTCACCAAATATTCTCGAAAAAACCCGGTTTCTGACCACCCATCGAATCATGGTAAAATAAAGATAGGTGTTACTGACAACTCCCGACAATGGAAGAAATCCGCGCCCAAGCTTATCAGCAATTGATTGAGACACTCCTGACTTGCCCCAACGGTGAGGAACCGCAGATTTTACAGGATAACTTAGAATTGGTAGATTCGGAGTTTCTGCAAGTTTGCGAGGTAGTAGCAGAAAAGTTGGCAGAGGAAGGACAGGAAAATCACGCTAATTTTTTACGAAATCTTGCCAGTCAGATAGGGCAATTATTGGAGATTAACGATGACGGAGATAGGGAGAACTCAGAAGGTGAAAAGCCCCAAGAGTATGCAAACTTTATCCTAGAGTTATTGCAAGCAGAACAAGATAGCAACAGCGATATTAAAGTAATTTACCCCATGCTGGCCGGGCGGCAACATCTCCTCAATGACCGTTTTGCCGAGATTTTACAGCAAGTTGCCCAGACTTTAATTGCCGACGAAAATTCAGAAGAAATTGCGTTAATTGTCGCCCTCATTGAAAATTTAAGTATTCATATTAACGACTTGCCGCAGGGAAGTAGAGCGAATAATCTAGAAATTGCGATTACTGGTTATCAAATAGTTTTAAATAATCGGGAACCCGGAAGCGAAAAGTTTGCTCAAACGCAAAATAATCTGGCAGCAGCCTACACTGAAAGAATTAGGGGAGAGAAAGCTCAGAATATCGAACTGGCGATCGCATCTTACACTGCTGCATTATCCGTCTACACCCGCGATGCCTTTCCCGAATATTGGGCGATGACGCAAAATAATCTGGCAGCAGCCTACAGAAACAGAATCAGGGGAGAGAAAGCTCAGAATATCGAACTGGCGATCGCATCTTACACTGCTGCATTAACCGTCCGCACCCGCGAGGCCTTTCCCGAAAAATGGGCAACGACGCAAAATAATCTGGCAAATGCCTACAGTAACAGAATCAAGGGAGAGAAAGCTCAGAATATCGAAGTTGCGATCGCATCTTACACTGCTGCATTAACCGTGCGCACCCGCGAGGCCTTTCCCGAAAAATGGGCAACGACGCAAAATAATCTGGCAAATGCCTACAATTACAGAATCAGGGGAGAGAAAGCTCAGAATATCGAACTGGCGATCGCATCTTACACTGCTGCATTAACCATCTATACCCGCGATGCCTTCCCCGAAGATTGGGCAAGCACGCAAAATAATCTGGCAAATGCCTACAGTAACAGAATTAGGGGAGAGAAAGCTCAGAATATCGAAGTTGCGATCGCATCTTACACTGCTGCATTATCCGTCTACACCCGCGAGGCTTTTCCCGAACAATGGGCAAGCACGCAAAATAATCTGGCAAATGCCTACACTGAAAGAATCAGGGGAGAGAAAGCAGAGAATATCGAAGTTGCGATCGCATCTTACACTGCTGCATTAACCATCTACACCCGCGATGCTTTTCCCGAACAATGGGCAAGCACGCAAAATAATCTGGCAATTGCCTACAGTGACAGAATCAGGGGAGAGAAAGCAGAGAATATCGAAGTTGCGATCGCATCTTTCACTGCTGCATTATCCGTCTACACCCGCGATGCTTTTCCCGAACAATGGGCCGAGATGCAAAATAATCTGGCAAATGCCTACTGTGACAGAATTAGGGGAGAGAAAGCTCAGAATATCGAACTGGCGAAAAAGTGTTACCACAATGCTTTAAAAATCAGAACTGGTGAGGCTTTACCACAAGAACATACTGAGGCTTTATATAATTTAGGTGATTTTGACCAAAGTAATTAGCAATGTCAACTCGCTTATGATAACTATGTCCCAGGGATTGAAACAGTAGAATTTTTACGGGGCGAGATTCAATCTGGGGATGAAACCAAACAGAAATTAGCCGAAGAATACAACCAAATATATCTGGGCATGGTAGAACTTTGCATCGAAATGCAAGGCTACACCGAAGCTGTGGAATATGCCGAAGGTTCCAAGGGGCAAAACTTAATCGAGTTGCTATCGGTGAAAGATTTGTATGCCAAAGGAGAAATCCCAGACAAGTGCGCTAAGAGTTGCAACAGTTAAGACTGAGAATTGCCGAAGAAAATCAAGGGTTAAAACAAGCTGAATCAAAAAATAATGACTTCATCAACCAACTGCGCCAAGATTTAGCGACCAAGTATCCCTATACACCTCTCAATTTTGATGAAATTCAGCAGTTAGCTGATGCAAAAACTACCATTGTCGAATGGTACATTCTGGGCGATAGTTTTTGTGTTTTCACGATCGCGAAAGATCGAATACATTTCTGGAAGTCATCGCCACAAGATTTACAACGACTGACAAAATGGGCTGTTGCTGATTTAACCCAATATTACGAAGACAGCGACAGTGCAAATAGGACATCCTTTGAGAAATTTCGTTTGCAGGGCGCAGAAGCACTCAGTTCGATCGCCAATGGTGTCATCGCTACCCTCCAGACAAAAACAGGAAAGTACCGCATTATTGAGGAAGGTGACTTTCAAGCAATGTATGGACTAGCCCGTGATGTCGATCGGCTAAGGGGAGGATTGCGTCTCGTCATCTTGGCTGTGCGGGCGGCACAAAAACACCCCGATCCAGAGAATCTTAATCTACTTGCTGAAGCAGTTGCTATGCTGGGAGATTTGCCTGAGCTTCCTACCCGCAATAGCTTCGATGGATTAGTTCCAGAGAATTTCGACTTGGATGAGGATGATGAAGTGATGCTCGATCCTGATGAATTTGAGCGTCCTTTGCCTGAGAATGCGATCGACAATAGGATAGATCGATCGTGATGGCTGTAGCAAATAATGAGCCTAACAATACAGCGCGCCAGTCTAAGTCTTGTCGGGTGGAAAATATTTGGTTCTGTTGTTCGGACAATTATGGTGCTAGCAGGGGCTAGTGAAACAGAAATGCGATCGAAAGCCTAATAGCAAAATGGAAGCATTGGCGATCGATCTCTCTTCGCCTGTAACGAAATATTCTCGCAAAAACCCGGTTTCTGGCCGCCCGCGCACAATCTTTAGAAACCGGGTTTTTTCCCATCTCTTCGCCTGTAACCAAATATTCTCGAAAAAACCCGGTTTCTGGCCACTCATCGAATCATGGTAAAATAAACATCGGTGTTACTGACAACTCCCCACAATGGAAGAAACCCGCGCCCAAGCTTATCTGCAATTGATTCAGACACTCCTGAATTGCCCCAACGGTGAGGAACCGCAGATTTTACAGGCTAACTCAGAATTATTGGATCGCGGATTTCTGCAAGCTTGCGAGGTAATAGCAGAAAAATTCGCAGAGGTAGGTGAGGAAAATCCCGCTAATTTTTTACGGAATTTGGCCAGTCAGCTAGGGCAATTATTGGAGATGAATGATGAGGGAGATAGCGATAACTCTGAAGGTGAAAATCCCCAAGAGTATGCAAGGTTTATCCGAGAATTATTGCAAGCCGAACAAGATAGCAACAGCGATATTAAAGTAATTTACCCCATGCTGGACGGGCGGCAACATCTCCTCAATGACCGTTTTGCCGAGATTTTACAGCAAGAGGTCCAGAAGTTAATTGCCGAACATCCCGAAGCAATTGAATCTATTCTCGACCGCATTGGAAACTTGAGTAATCATATTAGAGACTTTCGGCAGGGGGAGAGAGCGAATAATCTTGAAATTGCAATTACCGCTTATCAAATACTTTTAAAGAATTGGGAACCAGGAAGCGAAAAATGGGCAACGACGCAAATTAATCTGGCAAATGCCTACAGTGACAGAATCAGGGGAGAGAAAGCTCAGAATATCGAACTGGCGATCGCATCTTACACTGCTGCATTAACCGTCTACACCCGCGAGGCCTTTCCCGAATATTGGGCCCAGACGCAAAATAATCTGGCAAATGCCTACACTTACAGAATCAGGGGAGAGAAAGCTCAGAATATCGAAGATGCGATCGCATCTTACACTGCTGCATTATCCGTCTACACCCGCGATGCCTTTCCCGAAAAATGGGCCCTGACGCAACATAATCGGGCAGTTGCCTACCGTAACAGAATCAGGGGAGAGAAAGCTCAGAATATCGAACTGGCGATCGCATCTTACAACAAGGCATTAACAGTCCGCACCCCCGATGCTTTTCCCGAAGATTGGGCCCTGACGCAAAATAATCTGGCAGCAGCCTACACTGAAAGAATTAGGGGAGAGAAAGCTCAGAATATCGAACTGGCGATCGCATCTTACAAGAAGGCATTAGAAGTACGCACCCGCGATGCCTTTCCCCAAGATTGGGCCCTGACGCAAAATAATCTGGCGGCTGCCTACTGTAACAGAATCAGGGGAGAGAAAGCTCAGAATATCGAACTGGCGATCGCATCTTGCACTGCTGCATTAACAGTCCGGACCCGCGAAGCCTTTCCCGAATCTTGGGCTATGACGCAAAATAATCTGGCAAGTGCCTACAGTAACAGAATCAGGGGAGAGAAAGCTCAGAATATCGAAAGCGCGATCGCATCTTACACTGCTGCATTAACCGTTCTCACCCGTGATGCCTTTCCCGAAAAATGGGCCCAGACGCAACATAATCTGGGACAAGCCTACGGTAACAGAATCATGGGAGAGAAAGTTGAGAATATCGAACTGGCGATCGCATCTTGCACTGCTGCATTAACCATCTACACCCGCGATGCCTTTCCCGAAAATTGGGCAAGGACGCAAAATAATCTGGCAGCAGCCTACACTTACAGAATCAGGGGAGAGAAAGAAGAGAATATCGAACTGGCGATCGCATCATACACTGCTGCATTAACCGTTTACACCCGCGATGCCTTTCCCGAAAAATGGGCTAGCACGCAAAATAATCTGGCAAATGCCCACTGTGACAGAATTAGGGGAGAGAAAGCTCAGAATATCGAAGTTGCGATCGAATATTTCACTGCTGCATTAACCATCCGCACCCGCGATGCCTTTCCCGAAGATTGGGCGACGACGCAAAATAATCTGGCAATTGCCTACAGTGACAGAATCAGGGGAGAGAAAGCTCAGAATATCGAAAATGCGATCGAATATTTCACTGCTGCATTAACCATCCGCACCCGCGATGCCTTTCCCGAAGATTGGGCGACGACGCAAAATAATCTGGCAATTGCCTACATTTACAGAATCAGGGGAGAGAAAGCAGAGAATATCGAACTGGCGATCGAACTTTATCGCAATGCTTTAACTATTAAAACTCGCGAGGCTTTCCCACAACGACATACAGAGACTTTATCTAATTTAGGTAATCTTTACCGAACTAACCAGCAATGGCAACTCGCTTATGATACCTATGCCCGAGCGATTGAAACAGTAGAATTTTTACGGGGCGAGATTCAATCTGGGGATGAAAGCAAACAGAAATTAGCTGAAGAATGGAATCAACTCTATCTGGGCATGGTAGAAGTTTGCATCGAACTGCAACGCTACACCGAAGCCATAGAATACGCCGAACGCAGCAAAGCCCGCAACCTTGTAGAACTCTTTGCCAACCGTGACATCAAACCTAAAGGCAATATCTCCGAAACTGTTCTCAACGAATTGTCGCGCCTCGGTCGAGAAATTGAGGCCGAACAGCGACAACTGGGAATCGAACCGATAAACCGTAACAGTAATGGTGGCAGAATATTGGGAGAACGCCGCCTCAAAATTGACAGCCTAACCACTAGCCGAGATTCTACTCATCTCACCAAATTGCGTAAACAACTCGATGAATTGATTGCTCATGAAATTACACCAATCGATCCTGATTTTAGCCTAACCCAAAAAGTTAAGCCCATCCTCTACAAAGACATTCAAACTCTGACAGGGGAAAACACCGCTCTTCTTGAGTGGTACATCATAGGCGATAAATTTCTAACTTTCATCATCACCCCGCAATCCCCAACACCAATAATCTGGCAATCTTCAACAGAAGACTTTGAAGCCTTAATAAATTGGGAGAACGAGTATCAAAAAGACTACAAAGAGAGAAAACCCCAATGGAAGCAAAAACTAGCCTCCCGCCTCCAAAACCTAGCTGAGATTTTGCATCTTGATGAGATTTTAAAGAATATTCCGAAACCGTGCGAGCGACTGATTTTAATTCCCCATCGCTTCCTGCATCTTTTCCCCCTTCATGCCTTGCCAATCTCCCACGAAAGGGATTTTGAAAGCGGATGCACCGATCAAATCGATTCTTCAATCACTGTATCCCTGTCCAAATCCGAATCGTGCCTTCTCGACTTATTCCCTGGTGGAGTCAGCTATGCCCCCAGTTGCCAACTACTGCAACAGGCGAAACAGCGACAACGCCCTAATTTCTCTCACCTATTTGCTATTGCCAATCCTACCAAAGACCGCTACTTACTTGAACTGCAAACCGCTAACATCCGTCACAAATTCAAATCTAATGATTTCTTGGCAAAAGATGATGCTAATAAAAACGCAATTCTAAACGCGAAACTCAGCTTTGCCAACTGCGCCCATTTCGGTTGTCACGGCAAGTTCGAGCCTGACTCGCCTTTGGAATCATCCCTGGTATTCGCAAATAAAGAACGTTTGACACTGTTGGAAATCTTTAATCTTGACCTAAATCAATGTCGTCTTGTCACTCTCTCCGCCTGCGAAACTGGATTGACAGAATCCAAAACCAGCGATGAATATATCGGCTTACCTTTCGGATTTCTCTTAGCAGGTAGCCCTAGTATGGTCAGTACCCTTTGGGAAGTGGATCAACTCGCCAGCACTTTGTTACTAATTCGGTTCTATGAAAACATAAAAACCTTGTCAACTGTTGCTGCTCTCAATGAGGCACAACAATGGCTGCGGAATTTGACCTCAGAGAAGTTGGAAGCCCTATTAAAAGAGCTCCAACCCCAAATCGACCATATATTTGAGCAACTGCCCCCAGGGATACGCAGACGCTTTGTTGATGCTCCTCAGAATGGCGCACGTAACCGCCAGCCGCTTCCTTTTGCTGAAGCTCATTACTGGGCTGGCTTCACTGCGATAGGTGTTTAGCAATCTTTACAAAACTCGTCCAGATTTTTTTTACTGATGTAAATAATTATCAGTATCAGCAGTCCTGAATATCCCACAACAGGTATTAGTAAACCCATTACAGTAGACAAACCTTGATTCAATGCGTCTTTAAAGGCTGGCGTACAAATATGAGGACGCAATTTCTCGGCTGATTTTTCAAACCAGCTAGGTTCATTCGGGTTTCCTTCACCCAAATTATCATGTAATTCTCCTGTCTCAATAGCGATAGTTTCGGCTGCATATTCTAGCTTGCCTTCACACTCTTCAAGTACATCAAGAGCTTTTAGAGCATCCGGATATTCTTGTAATTGGGAGCGATACTGTTCAATTTCTGCTTGGGTAACGGTAATCATTGGGGTAATGGCGATCGAATAAATGAGTAATTCTTATTTTGCCATAATTATTGTACTTCTTTTGTGTAGAAACCCGGCGGTTGAAACCGCGGCTACACAAACAAAGAAACTTCATCCCTTCTTTAGTGCCATTATATTTAGTTGCTTAGGTGGTGGAGTCTTGGGAGGGGTTGCTTTGCTAATTGGTCGTAAAGTGTTAAAACCATCATCCGCGCAGACAAGTTTACCTAGTCCCCAAAACCAACTTCCCTCTGGGGATGTGTAATCGCCCTCTGCTTTCTTTGTTAATTACATTTTCGCTGTCATATTCTCGCGACGTTAGAACATCGCACGGGCGGGCTTTTGGGGCGTTTGGAATTGGAGAGCGATCGCTTTTTATTTCCCGTGCAGTTAATGCAGAGCGATCGCTACGTTTTGCCCAGATTAGCGCTAATTGGCGATGCCGCCCACTGCTGCCATCCCGTCGGTGACCAGGGATTGAATATGGGCATTCGAGACGCAGGGGCGATGCCCAAATCTTGCAGCAAGCCCACCAAAAAGGCGAAGACATCAGCGACTTGCGAGTATTGAAACGGTATCACAACTGGCGCAAAAAAGAGAATTTAATCCTATTAGGATTTACCGATTTTCTAGACAGATTATTTTCCAATACTTGGCTGCCAATAGTAGCATTTCGCCGCTTCGGATTGTGGTGTTTGCGGACAATTCCCCCAGTGAGGTTTTTAGCCTTGCGCTTGATGACCGGTTTAATGGGCCGGCCGCCAGAATTAGCGCAAAATTAGAAGAAACCCGGTTTATTACCATTTATCCTCTACGGGCGGGTTTAACTCACAATAATTCCCCAAAACCAACAAACTCATAAACCCGCCCCTATCTAAATTCATCTGCGTCCATCAGCGTATATCCGCCGACATCTGCGGTTCGCAAACTTTAGTTAATTTGTAGAGTGCCTCGCTGCAACCTGTTAGATTGAACAGGCAAATTTTAGATAGCCACGCCCCTCATTTACCTAAAAAAGGCTATAATAGCAATCCTTCCAGCGATTAAGAACCTCCCGAATATCTTGGCCGTTGCTATACATAAAAAGTGCTGTATGTTGAAACTTACAGAGCCAAAGCTTGTAACGACATATAGCCCGCTAAAACAATCAACAACCCAGTAAATAGAAATCGAACTAATTTATCTGACAATTTGGGCAACAGCCTAGCACCAAAATTTGCCCCAAATAACGATCCCAAACCCAGCATTAATCCTGGTACTATCAAGACATTACTAGAATCGGCGATTACATAACGACTGACGGCCCATAATGAAATTAATACAATAGCTCCGTAACTTGTTTGTACAGATTCTTTAATGGGCATTTTCAGAAACAGAACTTGCAGGGGAACCATCACAATCCCTCCACCTACTCCAAACAAACCCGATAAAACTCCAGCTATCAGTCCAATGCCTTGAGTTTTTAAAATTAGCGCTGTTGAATTTACCGGCGCTTCAGAAAAATTAAGTTTTGCTGCTTTTTTCTCTTGTTTTTGAAGGTGTTTTTTCAAGTTGATCAGCCAGATTGCAGTTATCTGGAGAGCAGCAAAACTCAATAATAGCCATTTACTAGGTAAAGCCTTAGCAATGGCAACTCCTATTTCGGTTGTTAGCATTGCCGGGAATGTTAATAAGGAAACCGTTTCAAGTTTAAGTGAGTTCATTTTCCAATTCTGGATTGTTCCAGAAAGTGCGCCAAGGGTAATTGCAACTAAGCTCGTTGCAACAGACTGAAGAGGTGACGCGCCAATTGCTGCAAGGGCTGGAACATAAAGTAAGCCGCCTCCAATACCAAGGAGAGCAGAAATAATTCCAACAATTATGCCAATCGGCAACAAATGTAATACACCTAAAATACTGCTAACACTTACTTGTGTCATGGTAAAAATTATGAAGAAAGAGGGTAGTGGGCATCTCAATTCGCACTTCATTACAGGAGTTTTGACATGAAGGCCCGAAACCAGATTCGGTCGAGGCAAATTCTGGAAACTTAGCTTAAAATGAGCGAACCGTCAGAATGAGTGCTGTGGCTGCTGTTGCATCCCAAGAATTTGGCGAGCTTGCTCAGGTGTTGCGATGGGATGCCCTAATTTTTCGCAAATACCTCTTAAATTCGCCACTAATTCTGCATTTGATTTCGCTTTTTGTCCTTTACGGACATAGGTTTCGTCCTCAAATCCTGTGCGAATATGCCCCCCAAGTAGAATAGCTTGTTCTGCTATAAAATAGTTATATCGACTGCCAGTACCCAATGCTGTCCAGTGACATTGTTCTGGCAATTGCTTCACCATGTACTCCAGATTTTGAGATGTTGCTCCAATCCCTGAATAACTTCCTAAAATTAGGAGGAAATGAAGCGGCTCTCTTAAGATACCTTTTTCCAGCAATTCTAAGGCTACTCGGATATCTCCTAGATCGTAAACATCGCATCTAGGGATCAGCCCTAAACTGTAAATACGCTCAATCTGCTCTCTTACATCATGTGGCGGGTTTAGGATGATTGTTTTTTCATCAATATTCCGTGTTGACACGTTGAGCGCACACATCTCAGGCTGGAGTTCAGGCTTATTCCCCCACATTGCAGAAGATATTTTCACCAAATTACCGCGTTCAACTTTTTCTGGTCCTTGTGCTAACCTGTCTGTTCCGCGTGGGGTGATTTCGATCAGCGGAGTAGGAACAATTTGTTTTAGCTTAGAAATAGCTTCATAATATCGCTCTGGATCGAGAGATTCTTCGCCATTATCCCCACGAACGTGCAGGTGTATAATCGCAGCTCCCTGTTCAACTGCTTCTTGAGCCGATTTTGCTTGTTCTTCTGGCGTTAACGGGACAGGAGCTATTGCCCTAGTAGTGCGATGGCCAGTGATTGCACAGGTGATAATTACGGGTTCCTTAGACATATTATTTATTTAAATAACGTTACCCTATCCAAACTCTGCAACGTTACTGCCAACTATACCATTAGGTTAGTGACACGGGGAATAAAGAATGCTAAGTTAGATCGCCCTTCCACAACTGATAATTCTTCTACGGAGGGAAGAAGTTAGATCGCGCTTCCTGGTAAGAACCCTCGATCGAAAAAACCACTTAATATAAAACAACTGCCGGCACTCGGTACTGGCTGCTCATTCTTTGACAACATCCATCAACTCTTCAATAAAAACATCGAGGGTGCGAGCTATCTTTTGAATAGATGTGATATCAACCGTTGCTAGCCCTTCCGATCGAGCATAGTGCCTGACTGTGCTGTACGGAACCTCCGATCGATCGGCAACATCCTTTAGCGTCCATCCTTTTTCCTCAGCAAACTCTCGGATGCGGAACCTAACTAAGCCCATTTTACTTGACAAACGATAAGTATCTATCTTTTTAAGATAAACACAATTGTCGATCGACAGTTAAACAGTATTTTATAGGGTGCGCCGCTGTCAGAAGTTCGATCGCACTTAAAGATATCTGATGAATCCGCACCCTACGGTACTCGCCCACAATCTTTAGAAACCGGGTTTTTTCCCAAATCTTCCCACTGTAATATCGTTTCCGGTTGCATCGGAATAATAAAATCGAGTCAACAGTTAACACTCAACCCTTCAGTTTTTCGACCCGCCCGTCAACAGTCAACAGTCAACAGTCAACAGTCATTCCGGTGCAACCGGAATTGATATAACAAAGTATCTCGCAAAAACCCCGTTTCTGCCCACCCACCCATAAAATACAAAACAACTGCCGACAGCCAAAACCGTCAACAGTTGTTTTACCTATTCAATGCGGATGGCGAGACTCGAACTCGCAAGGACATAATGCCACACGCACCTCAAGCGTGCGCGTATACCAATTCCGCCACATCCGCTCTTTCTGGCAATCTCCGGGATTTTTGCGTTACAAGTTAAAGATTCACAGGTTGAGGTTCCTGACATTTAACTGGTGACTTGCCCTTTGACACCGCCGATTTACAATCATAGCACCACTACCAGCAAAATGTAAAATAAATTTTTGTGAACAATTTCTGCAAAACGATTATCCAGAACATACCGAAAGGCATTATTGTACAGAATATTGAGTGAATTAAGCAGCGAAGATGGGGTTCTCAAAAATTTTAATCGCTAATCGGGGAGAAATAGCTCTCCGCATACTGCGCACCTGCGAGGAAATGGGGATTGCCACGGTCGCCGTTCACTCCACCGTAGACACAAACGCCTTGCACGTCCAGTTGGCAGACGAAGCCGTTTGCATCGGCCCCCCCACCAGCAGCAAAAGCTATTTAAACATCCCCAACATCATCTCGGCGGCCCTGACGCGCAACGCCTCAGCCATTCACCCCGGTTACGGCTTCCTCGCCGAAAACGCCCGATTTGCCGAAATCTGCGCCGACCATCAAATTACCTTCATCGGCCCTTCTCCTGCCGCCATGCGAGCCATGGGCGACAAATCCACCGCCAAAGAAACCATGCAGCGAGTGAAAGTCCCCACAGTTCCCGGTAGCGAGGGATTGGTGGCGGACGAGCGCGAAGCTTTGTCGATCGCCCGCGACATCGGCTATCCTGTGATGATCAAAGCCACCGCCGGCGGTGGAGGCCGCGGCATGAGGCTAGTCAAAGAAGCATCCGAACTCCCCAAACTATTCTCAGCCGCCCAAGGCGAAGCCGATGCAGCCTTCGGCAATCCCGGACTTTACCTCGAAAAATTCATCGAAAGACCCCGCCACATCGAAATCCAAATCCTCGCCGACAACTACGGTAACGTCATCTACCTCGGCGAGAGAGATTGTTCGATTCAGCGGCGGCACCAAAAACTCCTCGAAGAAGCCCCCAGCCCAGCCCTCACCCAGAAACTGCGAGATCAAATGGGTCACGCCGCCGTCGCCGCCGCCAAATCCATCAACTACACAGGTGCCGGCACAGTCGAATTTCTGCTTGACAAATCGGGCAAGTTCTACTTCATGGAAATGAACACTCGCATCCAAGTAGAACATCCCGTCACCGAGATGATTACAGGCCTCGACTTGATAGCCGAACAAATTCGCATCGCCCAAGGAGAAAAACTGCAAATCAAGCAAAACCAAGTAGTTCTCAACGGCCACGCGATCGAGTGCCGCATCAATGCTGAAGACCCCGATCGCAACTTCCGCCCTCAGCCCGGCACAATCAGCGGTTATTTGCCTCCCGGCGGCCCCGGCGTGCGCATGGACTCTCACGTCTACACCGATTACGAAATACCCGCTTACTACGATTCTTTAATCGGTAAAGTAATTGTATGGGGGCGCGATCGACCGGCAGCCATCCGCAGGATGAAACGGGCATTGCGAGAATGCGCCATCACCGGCGTCCCCACCACCCTGGGCTTCCACCAAAAAATCCTCGATTCCCCCGAGTTTCTGTCCGGCGAAGTTTACACGAATTTCGTCGAACAGTTCTTGAACCAAAACAGTCATTAGTCAATCGATTTTGGATTTTAGATTTTGGATTTTGGATTGAAGGATTGAAGAAAGCAACCCCACGGATCAATCCGGGGGTTTGTACCCAGACTGCTTTCAGTCAACACTCAACCGCCAACACTCAACACTCAACCGCCAACTTCTACTTTCAGTCAACAGTCAACAGTCAACAGTCAACAGTCAACCGCCAACAGTCAACAGTCAACCGCCAACAGTCAACCGCCAACAGTCAACTTCTACATCATCATCCTCAGCAGCCCTTGCTGACCGAGAATCATTTCTCGCAGCAAGCTACAGATACCCACCCAAATAATCGGCGTAATGTCCACCCCGCCGATCGGCGGTACAATCTTTCTAGTTACCGCTAAAAAAGGTTCCGTGGGCCAAGCAATCAGACTCAACGGCAACTTGCTCAGGTTCACCTCGGGATACCAAGTCAGAACGATCCGAAAAATAAACAGCAAAGTCATCACGACTAGGACAGAGCCCAGAATCCAACTTGCAACGGTAATACCAGTCATGGGTCTTATCTCGAAATCTTAAGTTTTGTTAAGTCTGCCATTCATAATTTTAACCGTTTGACAGGTGCGATCGAAAGTATAAAATTAATAAAAATCAAATTGTTGTAACAAAGGCTTTGAATCTATGACTCCTTCTCTCGCGAACTTTTTGTACAGCCTGCTGGTGGGCGTGGTGGTTGTAGTGATTCCAGCAACGATCGCCCTGATCTTCATCAGCCAAAAAGACAAAATCAAGCGCACCTAAAAAAGTCTGCGGGTTTATAAGTCCGGCATGAAAGCCAATTTTCGGCTACAGGTCGGGCTTTTCCCCGATCCCATAAACCTCGGCTGCAAGCAACTGTAAAGGCAAAACCTTCGGTTGACTGCTTTCGCTGAGGTTTTTTCCCGTTAAACTCATTACTATAAAGCTCACTTCCCAAGCTGAAACCCTGACCGGACGCTGCCCCAGAAAGCACAGTCGGGATAACAGACTTAATGATAGATGTAAAATCTAACTCGCTAACATAGGAAAGACATAGGAGATAGGCTAATGGTCAATTTAGGATTGAACTGGAGCAGCCTGCTAGGGATTATCCTAGCAGTTGCAGGGGCAGGACTGTATTTTCTGCGATCGTGGCGTCCCAAACTAGCCCGAGACCACGATATTTTTTTTGCAGCAGTCGGCTTGCTGTGCGGCGGTATTCTATTATTTCAAGGGTGGCGGCTTGACCCAATTCTGGCATTCGGTCAATTTCTGCTCAGCGGTACCGCCATATTTTTTGCAGCAGAAAGCATCAAGCTGCGAGGAGCGACCACAGCCCAAGCCAAAAGCCGCGTCCAATACGTCGATGAAGAGCGACCAGTCAGCAACGCCTACGGTTACGATGGCTACGATGCCGAAATTGAGCAGCTAGAACCAGAGGAAGACTATCCGCCGCGTCCCCGGATCAGAGGCAGCCAAGACTACCGTTCCTCCCGGGATGCCTACGACGACGAACCCCGCCGCCGTCCCTCGAACCGCAACGGCAGCGTTAACACCGGACGGCCCGAGTCGCCGGATCGATCGTCGTCGCGCAAACGTCCCGCACGCCCGGAAGCCCCGCCCACCCAAGGGTCTGACAACTGGGACGTTTCAGACAACCCCGAAGAAAGACCCGCCCGCAGCCGTAGCAGTCGTCCCCCTGCTTCGGAAAACCGCAGTTCCGATACGCCGCCGAGAACCAAAAAACCCCGTCCTGCAGAAGCATCTAGGTCTCGCCCCAGCAACCGCGACGTGGAAGCACCGCCGTCAGACTACGTAGAGTATCGACCTGTAGAATACCCGGAAGACCAACCGGATAATTCCCCCAATTTCGACAAATAGGCAAAAACTAAGTAGATGGGTGAAACTAAACATTTCTCGTGCCCGCAGGCAAAAAAATAAGTTGCGTTTATTGATACCCATCTACTTATTATCAGAGCTTAGACTTATTGCTTAAAAAGACTGTAAATTGCGAGGGTGAAACCGCAGAAAAACGCCGATTTACACCAATAAAAGCTAATTTTTTGGTAATAAACGATTTTAACATACCGAACCAGTGGAACTAATCGACAGCATAATAATCTAAATATAAAATTCCAAATCTCAAATCAGCAAGATGGCATTACTCGAAATAGGAGATCCGGCTCCTTGGTTTTCCATTCCTTCTACAAATAACCCCTTATTTCATTTCTCCACGGTTGGCGGCCGGCGAGTCGTGCTGTTTTTCTTTGCCAGCGCAGCTTTTGAACAAATCCAAGTTATCCTCAAAAACTTTCAAGAGCTATCAGAGGAATTCCAAAGCTTGCAAGTAGCGCGGTTCGGAGTGAGCGTTGACCCAGGAGACAAAGAACACAACAGACCGACAGCAATTGCTCCGTCATTCATCTTTTTCTGGGACTTGGATAAAACAGTCAGTCAGCAGTACGGTGTTTCCCGAGATGTCGAACAAAATGGAGTTGCCGGAGTTCACTATGCACCCCAAACTTTTGTACTCAACGAAAACCTTCAGATAATTAATATTTTGCCCATGGGCGAACCGCACCAACACGCCCAGCAAGTATTAGATTTTCTCAAAACTTTGCCCCCTATTGAGGAAGCCCGAGCAGCCACTCGCCACGCCCCGGTGTTGGTAATTCCTAACGTTTTGGACAAAGCATCTTGCCGCAGTTTGATCGATATGTACAAAGCTAATGGTGGCAGTCCCTCGGGCTTTATGAGGCAACTGGACGGGAAAACTGTTGGCCTGCACGACGAGAATTTCAAGAAACGCTGCGATTTCTTTATTGAAGACCCGAAGTTACAGCAGCGATTGAATGCGATTGTTTTGCGCCGGGTGCGGCCGGAAGTAGAAAAAGCTTTTCAGTTTACAATTACCAGGTTTGAGCGGTATTTGGTGGGCTGTTACGATGCCCAGAGTGGCGGTTATTTTCGGCCGCACCGCGACAACACCAGCAAAGCTACGCGGCACCGCAGGTTTGCGATGACGCTAAACTTGAATGTGGGAGAGTACACGGGGGGATTTTTACGGTTTCCAGAGTACGCGCCGCACGGTTATAAAGGGGATTCGGGCACGGCGATTATTTTTTCGTGTTCTGTGCTGCACGAAGCGACGCCGGTGATTAGCGGCCAGCGTTTTGCTTTGCTGTCTTTTTTCTATGGCAATGAGGATGCTGTGGTGCGACAAGCTAATTCTAAGTATTTAGCTGACGCACCGGATTCTAGAATTGCCGAAACTACGGAGGGATAGTCTTCTTCTGAGGATTTGGGTTTCAATCGCCGGCGTTGCGCCAAAACCGATCGCTCTTGAGGGCGTTGATTTTTCACGGACGCTGTACAAGTCCTAAAATAATTACAAAGGGTAGTTAGCAGTTAGCAACAAAACCTAATTCCTAGCTACCGATCGCTAAACACTAATCGATCGCCATGAATTTAAAACTTCTAAGTTTAGCAGTATCGGGAATTTTAACGGTTGGGGTTGCAGCCAGCCCTGCTGCGGTTGTTACCACATCCCCTGTGCGGCAATCAACAGATTTAAGGGAATTTAACTCGGTGCACGGACAAGGTGCGATCGCCCAAAATGTCGAAGAACAAACCAATATTCGAGTCTACGAAAAGGCCAGTCCGGCGGTTGTTACCGTCGATACAGATAGATCTAACGGCAGCGGCACAATTATCAGCCCTGACGGCATGGTGTTAACGAACGCCCACGTCGTTTCAGCAGGCGGTACCGTGAATATAATTCTGTCAGACGGCAGGAAATTTGTCGCCGATGTCGTCGGATTCGGTGAAGACGGTCTAGACTTAGCCGTGGTTAAGATTCGCGGTCAAAATAATTTGCCGACCATTCCTTTAGCCCGTCCCGGTTCGGTGAAAGTCGGGCAACAAGCATTTGCCATCGGCAATCCATTCGGTAAATTTCAAGGTACTTTCACAGTCGGAATCGTCAGCCGCATCGACCTTTCTCGCGGCTTAGTTCAAACCGATGCCGCCATCAATCCCGGCAATTCTGGAGGGCCGCTGCTCAACAGTTCTGGAGAATTAATCGGCGTCAATACTTCTATTTTTACTCGCGATCGGGGCGGTGGCAATATCGGTATCGGTTTTGCAATTTCAGCAGACAAAGTACCCGCTTTCCTGACAGCGGTACGAGAAGGGCGAGCTCCCCGCGTGGCTCAAGCCCGATCGCCCTTTGGCAACACATTACCTGAAAAACTGGCGCTCAACGGGCCCGCAATCAGCGGTCAACTCACCGACAAGTCTCACGTTCTGCCTGCAGACAACAGCTTTTTTGACCTCTACTCCTTTGAGGGAAAAGCCGGCCAGCAAATCACAATAGAAATGAAAAGTGAAGAAATTGATCCTTATTTAATATTGCTCGGGCCCAACCAGCGCGGAATCGCGCAAGATGATGACGGAGCCGGCAGTAAAAACGCCAGAATTACAGTCAGGCTGCCAGCAGACGGCACTTACACGTTAGTGGCAAATTCCTACGAACCTAGCGAGTCGGGGGCTTATACGTTAGAACTGAAAGCGAGTGCTACCGAGCCTTCTCGGGCGATTTTGCAAGAAGAAGGCGCTTTAGTCGCAGGCGGCCCGGTACTGCCGTCTGACAACAGTCTGTATCGCGAGTATACTTTTGAAGGTCGAGCTGGTCAGTCTGTAGCAATTTCCCTCGAAAGTACAGATTTCGAGCCCTATGTGGCTATCATTGGCCCTAACGACCGATTACTGGCACAAAATGACGATGGGAGCGATTCGGCTAAAAATGCGTTTCTGAGCGTTACTTTGCCCTCTACGGGTCGCTATCGCGTAATTGTCAATGCTTACGATGCTTCGGGCCGGGGTCGTTACACTCTAACTGTCCGTTGAAAATGGGTAATTGGTAATCGGTAATCGGTACTTGGGAATTGGTCGAATTATTTTTCTTCCGGCTTCCTTCTTCCTGCTTCCTGACCTCCGTTAAATCCTCTCGCCTGCGAATCCGTTGCCGAAATTCCTTCTTGCATCTGTTAAATCCTCTCGCCTGCGAATCCGTTGCTGAAATTCCTTCTTGCATCTGTTAAATCCTCTCGCCTGCGAATCCGTTGCCGAACTTCCTTCTTCGTGGCAAATCGAGGTAATTCATGTGTCAAGTTAGATTTTGGGCGATCGCGCCAATTGCTCTGCTAGCTATTTTTTCTGGTAAGCCGACTCTCTCCCTGTCAGCTTTAAATTCAGGTGGAGTTGCTAACAGCAGTTCTACCCTCATTTCAGCAGAATTTCCTCAGAATTTAACTGATGCCAACCCTGCTGGCTTGGCTGTTTTAGCTCAATCAAGCCCCAAGCCGTCGCCATCACCACAGAGTTCGCCAACTCAGATTCCAACTGTAGAACCTGGGCAGAGTCCTGATGCGGGTTCATCTAAGGTCATTTTAGAGCAAAACGGAGAACTCACCCCTGCTAAATCTTCTGTACTGGCCTTAGACAGCAGTTTGTACGACGACTATACCTTTGAAGGCACCCAGGGTCAGACAGTGGTTATTACCCTAGAAAGTACAGATTTTGATACTTACCTCGCTATTTTTAACTCCCAGGGCGAGCTACTTGGAGAAAATGATAATGTGACCCAGCAAAATTCCAATTCTGAGCTTACTGTTACCTTGACGGAGAGCGGTCGCTACCGCGTCATGGTCAATGCTTCCGAACCCCTTCCAAAAGGTAGAGGCAAGTACAGTTTGACCGTCCGCGAAACAACTGGAAATTAGTTTGAAAGAAACTTGAGAGTCAGGGCACAGCATTGCCGTGTCCCTATAATTCAAGGACGATCGCACTACAAGTAACTGCGATCTACCTTTGTGGTTCTACAACACCCTGTTTGCGATACCGATCGATCAGACTATCAATAAGCTGCTATCTTTTTCTCGGGGAGAGGTAAGCTTTTGGCAATCTGGATGCCCACTTACAGATAGACTCTGGCTTGAGAGGGCAAGTTTCCGGAGCGATCTGGTTTTCGTTTAGATAGAGTTCAGTCAGGTTAGTCAAGGATTCTAGCAGTTTGATGTCATTGATTTGATTGTCTTCGAGGGAGAGAATAGTTAGTTTAGTCAAGGATTCTAGCGGTTTGATGTCACTGATTTGATTGTTTTCGAGGGAGAGAATAGTCAGGTTAGTCAAGGATTCTAGCGGTTTGATGTCGCTGATTTGATGCTTGTCGAGGGTCAACACAGTCAGGTTAGTCAAGGATTCTAGCGGTTTGATGTCGTTGATTTCATTGTTGTAGAGGTAGAGCTCCGTCAGGTTAGTCAAGGATTCTAGCGGTTTGATGTCGTTGATTTCATTGTTGTAGAGTTCGAGCTTAGTCAGCTCAGTCAAGGATGCTAGCGGTTTAATGTCGCTGATGTCATTAGTGGAGAGGAAGAGTACGGTCAATTTAGTTAAGGATTATAGCGATTTGATGTCGCTGATTCCATTGAAGTTGAGATTGAGTTCCGTGAGACTCGAAAGTTTCTGATTAGCCACATCGCACTCAGTAGTCCCTGCTGTCTTCAACAGTACCTCAACAGTAAGTTTAGCTTCAGGACTCAAAGAAGCTTTTTCACGACACCAATCAGTAAATGTTCGTCCACTGTTTCCCGGTTGCGTTTCGGCGGCTTTCGCTCCAAGTCCATTTCCACATAATGTTACACCGATCGCACTACAAGCAACTACTATCCACTTTGCTAAATTCATATGTTTGTATGGCACTATAAATGTTATAATATTGTACTTATAATTTGATAAACTGTATTTTAAATAACTCTTAAAAATCAAAAGGAAGCTGAAATATAGATAATTTTTCAGCTTCCTTTATTAATTGATTTTGATCTATTTAACGCAAGCCCAGCCAGGTGAAAAAATCCTGGCGGGTGAAGAATTCTAGCAGCAAAAGAGCCACGAATCCCACCATCGCAAATCGCCCGTTGATTTGCTCGGCGTAGGCACTCCAGCCAAAGGCTGGTTCTGCTTGTGTTGGAGTATTTGGGGTTGTTGGTTTTGGGGAGGGAGGAGTTTTAGCAGTCATTTAAAAGTTTTGAGATTTGAGTTTTGAGTAATGACTTTTGGGAAGCTTTGCGATCGCACAACTTGTAATTTACCAGGAAAATGACAGCCGATCGCTAATCTGCTGAGTTTTCTAAACTTTGAACCGATTCGATCAGATTTCGCACAGTTTCGGTACCTTCTGAAGGCTCAAAAAACAGTGGGAACTTGCCGCGAGCGATCATTCTCAAACCCAATGGGCCCAGACTCAGCAAACCTTTAACGTCGCGGAAGTAGTTTCCTACTACTTCGATGCCAAATTTGCGCTCGTCTATCCAGCCGCCTTCTTTGACCAGAGCGATTAAAACTTTGCGGTGGCGGATCGATCGACTAGCTTGGTCGTCTTTGCGATCGAGAATCTCTTGTTTAATCTTACCAATTTGATCCATCGGCGCAACTTCCATCGGGCAAACCGAGTTGCAGTAGTAACAGCGCGTGCATCCCCAGACGCCTGCGGTGCCTTCGTTGTATTTTTCCAGCCGATTTTCGGTTTCGCTGTCGCGTCCGTCGGCGATCGTGCGGTAAGCTTTGGCGAGGGCGTGGGGGCCGACAAATTCCGGGTTGACTTCGCGGGCGTTGCACTCAGAATAGCACGCGCCGCAGAGGATGCAGTTGCCGGTTTGGTCGAGTTTCGATCGCTCTTGTGGAGTTTGCAGAAATTCGCGTTCTGGAATTGCTCGCGAGGCTGTGCTGACATAGGGTTCCACTGCTTCCAGGTTGTCCCAAAAACTGGTCATGTCAACAACCAAATCTTTAATTACCGGCATATTTCCCATTGGGGCTACCGTGATTTCTGGGATGAAATCTGCCGGCTTTTCGGCTTCGCTGGAATCAGCTATTTTTTGTAGTCTTGCGAGTTCGCTGGCCACATTTTCTTTGCAAGCTAATGCCGAGCGACCGTTAATGCGCATAGAACAACTGCCGCAAATTGTATTGCGGCAATTTTTGCGAAAAGCTAAAGTGCCGTCCTGTTCCCACTTGATGCTGTTGAGGCAGTCGAGGATGGTATTGCTCTCTTCCACCTCTAGGGTGTAAGCATGAACCCGGGGAGCCTCGTTTTGATTTTGGCGGACTACGTTAAAGCGGACTTTCATATTTTGAGTGTAGAATTTAGTTTCTATTTTAAGCTGAATTTTCGGCTTCTTTTAAAAGCTATTTTTTTACAACTACCTAAAGTAAGAGATTTAACAACTTTTTATTATTGCTTAATAAAAGGCCATAAGTCGAAAGTCATAAATTCTAAATTGTAGCTTTTTTTAGCGGAATTTTTGACCTATTAATTGGATATAAAAGTAATTGATCGCTGCAGTTGGCGAGTCGGAGGTGCCTTATGTCCAGCTTGTTTGTATTAACATTCATGTTTTCAACCCCGGCTTTCTGTCTGGGTCTGCTAAATCCTCAATGGGTGGGACTGGGAACTCGCAAGCGGGCGACTGTCTTGTACGGCGGGTTGATGGCAGTTTCGTTCCTTTTGGTTGGGGTTACAGCAGGTAAGCCGCCGCAAGCAGTTTCCTCGGGGCTGCTGGCCTCAACTGAATTGGCCGAATTTAGGGTCAGCGAACCTTTGTGCTGAACTTAGGGTGCTGAGGGCGCACCTCACTTTTCTGGCAGCGTTACAAAGAATTTTACCAGGACTTGAACCTGGAGGGCGAGAGACCAAGTTTTTTTAATCCACATTCCGCACCCCTACTGTTTGTCGTTAACTCTCTAATTTTGGGCGCTCTCAGTGCTGCAATCCAATCAATGGTATTATCAAATCTCAATGCCGGCGCAGATTCTGGAGAAATTAGTGATTTTCAATTGTGGTTGGCTATTTGTTCGATGTGCATGACTATACAGTTGTCTCACATCGAACCAGCCAACAAGTTTAAATAATCCTCCTCCTATAGATCCCGAATAAATTAATTATTATTTAACTTGTATTAACTTCTTCTTACCTTTTGATGTCACTAGGGATTTATCTCATCAAAAGATGTGGTCTTCTTAGATTCATACTGTCCTTTTTGACATTTAATTGTATAAGATTGCTCGGTTTTTTTGAGCAAGAATTTCTTGATGGTACAAGCCCCCGGATTTATCCGTGAAATCAATCCAAAATCGAAAATCGAAAATCCTCAAGCCCCTGGATTTATCCGTGGAATCAATCCAAAATCGAAAATCGAAAATCCTCAAGCCCCCGGATTTATCCGTGGAATCAATCGAAAATCGAAAATCGAAAATCGAAAATCGAAAATCGATTGACCTGGTTCCAAGTTGGGACGAGGGCGGCGACATCTGAGCGGGGAAATAACCGAAGGCTATTGATCCCACCCTAGTAAAAGCTAAGGTTGCGATCGCCTGTGGACTGAATTTCTTGCTGAGTGAATTTCATTTTGTTTTCTCCCTAGATGTCTACCTACCGTAGTTCCGGCATTAGTGAGATGCTAATCCCGCCGCGGGTTCTGCTTTCTACTATATTCACGGCGACTAATTAGTTGGTGAATCGAAAACTAATTAGTCGCCGTGAAGGTAAATCAACTCGCTAGGGAGATAACACGCTTTTGTGCGAGTTCTACTCGCCTGATTTCCTAACCATAATATTAAAAATATATGTGATTTTGTCCAAATTAGCGCGGAGAATATCCCTCGCGGGATGCCCACTCGAACGAGCGGTTAATGATGAAGGCTTTTTTCGGTGATTGTACCAATTGAAGAACGCAAATCGATCGGCTAAAATCATGTAATTATTGTTGAGCTTTCGGTGCTGGTGCAGCTATGACTTACAGCTTGAGAATTGTCGATTTGCCAACGAGTGAACGGCCGCGGGAGCGACTGATGGCAGGTGGCCCGAAAAGTTTGGCAACTGCGGAATTGATTGCGATTCTGCTGGGTACCGGTCAGGGACCAGGCAAACTTTCCGCCGTCGGGCTCGGACAGTATATTTTAAATCAGTTGAGTTTGCATTCCCGCGATCCTCTGGCTGTGCTGCGCAGTATTGGCGTTCAGGAGTTGACGCAGATTCACGGGATTGGTCCGGCCAAGGCGACTTCGATTTTGGCTGCGGTGGAGTTGGGGAAGCGGGTGTTTCAGTCGCGGCCGCCGGAAATGGCTGTGGTTGACTCTCCGCAAGCGGCGGCGGATGCCCTGAGTCAGGATTTGATGTGGCAGTCTCAGGAACGTTTTGCTGTGGTGCTGCTGGATGTGAAAAACCGGCTGCTGGGTACTCAGATAATTACGATAGGCACAGCAACGGAAACTTTGGCTCACCCACGGGATATTTTTCGCGAGGTGATCCGCCAGGGGGCGACGCGGGCGATTATCTCGCACAATCACCCCTCGGGGATTGTGGAGCCAAGCCCGGAGGATATTGCTTTGACGCGACAGTTGCTGGCGGGAGCGCAGTTTTTGTCGATTCCGCTGCTGGATCACTTGATTTTGGGGAATGGCGATTTTCGGAGCTTGCGGCAGACGACGACGCTTTGGGAGGAGTATCCCCAGGGCGATTGAACTCTTATACTTAACTAATTTCATTGCTATCATTAGTTATTTGTATCTTTGGCCTCTGTGACGGCTGAATCAGCCGTGACATCAGGCAAATTTTCAGGCTGGAGTCCCGGACGAGAGAGTGTTTTGGCTGAATGTCGCTGCTGATACTTCGTTTCGAGCGCAACTGGGTTAATCTAGTATAGGTAAGCTGAAGAGGTCGCTAATCCGATTTTTTTTGAGCATACTAAACGTATACTGAACCAGCACCTAAATACCCACTTATTAAGAAATTATTAAATGGGATGTAAAATACACGGTGTGGTGATAGGAGGAGAACTGTGTTTCTGAGACTTGCAGAACAACACCGTAAATTCGTTCAAGATTTGGTAATGAACCTCCAAGCTTTAGCGATCGTGCTAGAGCATCGGGGTTATCTGGCATCCTGCTACACTTGCGGGGGTCAGATGAACAGTGCCTCATTTATGGTCAGTTTGACGGACAACCATCTGATTCGATTTTTAGTGTCAGATTACGGTATCACTTGGACTGAGATGCGGGACGACCGCGAACTAATGAAACTAGAAGGTGCAGAAGCTATTAATCAGTTACAAGAACTGGCAAATCTCGTAAAGTATCAAATCCAACCTTCGGAAGCTACTTTAGCGACGGCGCAGTGAGTGCGAGCGATTGCACGGTTCCTTTTGAAGGCGACGCAAGAAAGTCACTGCTTGTCTGCTACAACCGAATCCCCAGCGAGTTAGTTGAGAGGATTCATTTAGGTGCACAGCGATGGCTGCTCAACAGACAAGGGTGCTTTCAGGGTGCCTTCAGACGGTTGAGCGCTCAGCCTTTTGAAGTGGGCCCGGGCAGACGGCATACTTTATGCCAAAAGTCTCAAACTTGGAACCTCTAGTTTTTTTTTCAGCAGTTGATTCTCCCTTGAGAGCGATTAGCAAAATGTAGAAGTGCGAAGGCTCGTCGGCTGCTATGTTAATTTCTCACTTTGGCATTCAAAAGTCAAGGAATTGAAATTAACTTTGAGCAGGCAGGTAAAATTTAACATCCAGAGTGAGGATGAGGCTGTGAAGATTGGGCGAAAGGTAGCCCCCGGAGTGTAACGTGCGGGCGAATTGCGTTTATTTTTGCTCTTCGATTTAGCTGATCGAGCTAACAATTAACTTCAAGCAGCATCACTGCTGTAAAAATCTCACAGCCGGCTTTAGCCGGCTAAGTTTTGCGTATATCTAGGCTTCTGGGCAATGTTTGGCCCTCAGGTTAAACGGCTCTTTGAAGTGCGCGAGATCGGTTGCTACACTAATATTTTATAATATTTTAATGATTAGTCCGAAAATATTTATCGCCAAGTTTGGCATCAGCATCAAATGGTCAATTTAAGCGAACTTCTAGAACCCATCGCCAGTCAATTTCGCAGTCTAGGAATTCCCGAACCAATTACCCATTGGGGACACCCTGTAATGATGGGGATCGTGGTGGCGGCGATGGGCAGTTTTGTCGGGTATACGGGATGGCAGGGACGTTTGGCCGCTGATAAAGATGTCGAACTCAAAAGTCGCTCGGATCACCGCAAGCTTGCACCGTGGATGTTTCTGTTTCTAGCTTTGGGCTATACAGGCGGCTTGCTGTCGCTGGTGATGCAGCACCAGCCAGTCATGGAAAGTCCGCATTTTTGGACGGGTTCGGCAGTGCTGGTTTTGCTGGCTGTTGGCAGCTTGATTTCGCTGACGGGTTTTGGGGGCAATAAGCTAGCACTGCGCGCGGTTCACGCTTATTTAGGCACGACGGCTCTTGCACTTATGGTGCTACACGCGGCTTTCGGTTTAAAATTGGGCCTGTCTATTTAGAAGAGGAAGAGGAAGGGAAAGAATGTAAGGAAAGAAATTTTGCTATAACTTACGCACGAGTAGCCAGAAACCGGGTTTTTTTTACCCTAATTCACGGCATTTAGCTTTTTACTCCGGTTGAAAAACCCGGTTTATTTGGTAAGGAGTGCATAAGTTCGGCATCGATTTCCCTGAAATATTCCCTCTCGCTCATTACTAATTAATGAATCAAGCAACGGGTGTCATTGTCTGTCTAGCTTACATTTTGGGATTGATTTCTACAGCGGTTCCTTGGGGTAGATATGGGATACTTGCTTTGGGAATAGCGGTGGCGATCGCCCTGCCGAACTTGTTGCGAAAATTTACTAAAAATTCGGTCAAAGTTACTAAAAAAAGACGCAGAAGACAAAAAGAAAATGCTATTGAAGAACCCTTAGATGCCAGGGAAGAATTGAGTTTGTTGTCAAGGCTGCCGAGAGCGAAATGGGTGTGGGCAGTGGCGGGTTTGGTGGCATTTTTAGCTAGCGTTTATTTTGCAGTTCGATCGCCCCAACCGGCAATTAATGACATCAGCAAACTGATTCCGGCTGGCGGGAACACTCAAGAAGTGGTGGTGACAGTTCGCGGTAGAGTGGTCAGTACGCCCCGATTGACTCGATCGGGTCGATCGCAATTTTGGCTAGCAACAGATTTAGTTAGCGAAATCAACGGCGGCGAGGGAGGAGTAGTTGTAAACCGCCCAGTATCCGGCAAACTCTACGTTACAGTGCCGCTGCTGCAAGCAACAGGTTTGTACGCCGACAATACGATCGCAGTTGTAGGTTCCTTGTACAAACCGCAGCCGCCGTCGAATCCGGGGGCTTTTGATTTTCAAGCATATTTAGCCAGAGAAGGAGCTTTTGCAGGGCTCAAAGGGCGTCAAATTGACTGGAGGAGAGAAAATGCGATCGCGGATGTAAATCGAGTTAACAACCAAGCGGATGCTTTCTGGGAGCCCAGCGCGATGCGCCCATCTCCAATTCAAGCGATGCGGCAGCGGATCGTGCGATCGCAACTATCGCAGTTGAATGTTCCCGAAGGGCCCTTGATCGGTGCGATCGCCCTCGGCAAACAAGCAGTCGATTTACCTTACAACATCCGCGACTCTTTTGTGCAAGCTGGATTAGCCCACGCGATCGCAGCTTCCGGCACTCAAGTTTCGATGGTTTTGGCTTTAGTTCTAGCTTTAACCAGGCATTTTTCCAAACAATTGCAATTTAGCTTTGGCGTCGGTGCTTTATTTTTGCTCGTGGCGTTAACGGGCTTTGAAGCTTCAGTATGCCGCGCCGCTTTGATGGGATTTGGAACACTATTTGCTTTGCTGTTGAACCGCCAAGTTAAGCCGCTGGGATTGCTGTTAATCGCTGCTACTATTTTACTGCTGGTTAACCCTTTGTGGATTTGGGATTTAGGTTTTCAACTGAGTTTTTTGGCGACTTTGGGGTTAATAGTGACAACGCCCCCGCTGATGGCCAAGTTGGACTGGATGCCGCCCGCGATCGCTTCAATTGTTGTAGTTCCAATCGCCGCTTCTGTTTGGGTGCTGCCGCTGCTACTTTACGTTTTTAGTGTGGTATCACCTTACAGCATTTTAGTCAATATTATTGCTGCTCCTTTGCTGTGGATTTTGAGTATTGGGGGGATGATTAGCGCTTTAGCTGGATTGATTTTTCCCCCGGCTGGCAGTGTTTTAGCGCAACTGCTGGATTATCCGGCAAAAGGGTTAATTGCGATCGCCGAATATTTCTCGCAATTACCAGGTAATTCGGTAGCTGTCGGTCAAGTATCGGTGTTTCAGCTAATTGCGCTTTACAGTTTAATTTGCTGGGTTTGGCTCGGGGGAAGAAGTTCGGCAACGAGCAGTGTACGGGATTTAAAGGATGGAAGGAACAAGGAACAAGGAACAACTAACAACGAACAAGTCCGATGGAAAAAACCGTCTAAGGGGAGAGAGAAGAAGGGGAAAAGTAGAGTTATTACGCTGCCTGTTTTTTCTTCGGCTTGGATTTTACCGCTGGCGGTTGCGGCGGCAATGGGTATCATAGTTTTGCCAGCTTGGCACGTTCAAGCATCTTTATTTCAAGTTACTTTGCTCGCGACATCTGGTGAGCCTGTTTTGGTAATTCAAGAGGGGGGAAAAGTAGCGCTAATTAATAGCGGTGATGAAAATACCGTAAGGTTTACAGTGTTACCTTTTTTGCAGCAGCAAGGAGTTAATTCTGTGAATTTTGCGATCGCCACTCACGGTCATTTAGGTTTGAGCGGCGGTTGGGGAAAATTACTAGAACGCTTGCCAATTAAAACATTTTATGATAACAATGCTCCCAAACAAATTCATCGTGGCAGCAATCAGGAATTTATAACGGCTGTGCAATCTCGCCAAGGCGTTTACTTTCCGTTAGAAACTAACAGTACAGTCGATCTGGGTTCGACGCGGTTGCAGTTAGTGAATGCGGAGATTCCGGTGGTAGAATTGCTCGCGGGCAATCGAACTTGGTTGCTCGTCGGTGACATGACACCGGAAGCGCAAAAAAAATTGGCAGCCACGGGAACCTTGAAGCCGGCTCAAGTGCTGTGGTGGTCGGGAAAAACCCTGACGGCTGAGTTATTAAGCGCAGTGGAACCCAAAGTGGCGATCGCATCTGCTAACGAAATCGACCCAGAAACCGCCGCCCAACTGCGCCAAAGCAAAACCCAAATATTCTGGACAGGGCGCGACGGAGCCCTCCAGTGGACCCCATCAGCGGGATTTAAGACCACTCTGGAATCTGAAGAAAATCAAACTTCTTTTCTGTAAAGATTTACAATGTGGCGCACTGTGCGGTAAAATACTTTTAGCTCACATCTCAAATCAATTGGAGAGGTGGCAGAGCGGTTGAATGCGGTAGACTCGAAATCTATTTTAAAGGCAACTTTAACGTGGGTTCAAATCCCACCCTCTCCGTACATCCCTTACTCCACAAGGCTTTGACGCTTTCCGCTTCTTTAGCCAAATGTGCAGTTTTATAGGCAGTGGTATATATGAGTGGTATATGCACCACTGCGGTATATACCACTTTTTGTTTTAACCTCACCCCACATCAGGGCGATCGGTCAGGACAGGAGTATTTCTAAAATTGCCTCCACGTCTGCCAAGTCCGCCCTAGACTTTTTACGCCGTGCCTTGAGTTGGTTGAGCAAGTCGGCCGGCTCTGGAAATTCTGCGACGGTCGGAGCCGAGTTTTTACTTGCTTCCCGTGAGCGCCGCGCTTCCTTGAGTTCTTGCTCCAGCATCTGCACCTTCAGCCCTAAATCGCCGTTGCGCTCGTGTAACTGATTCAGTTCTGCATCCCATTCTGTAAG
>NZ_JAUBVJ010000097.1:0-28926 GCF_036702785.1 Microcoleus sp. AR_TQ3_B6
TCCAAAAAGGACAGGCGGGACGCCCATCCCACTTTCAAGAGTGGAAGTTATTTAATTCTCATTCCTTAGGATTTACGCAGGGGTGGTCAGAAACCGGGTTTTTTACGAAAATACTGCGTTGTGACCGGCAGATTCGATAAAAAACCCGGTTTCTTTGTCGGAGTGCGTAAGTCCTGATTAAGTGCGATCGTACCAACTTTGCAGCGCCAAGCGGTGAACTTCCCGCCAGCTAATATTTTTAACTCGGGCAATGGACGCGCAATCTTCGTATTCCGGCTGCACATTAACAATCATTTGTCCAGACTTGGCAATTTTTATTTGCACTTCGCCGTATTCTGTTTGAACTTTGTGGATTTCTCGATGTAAAATAGTTCTTTCTTGAGTCGATCGCCTAATTCCCAGAGTAGTAGTCTCGCGAAAGATAACTGCTTCGCAAGCATCCTGAAATTCCGGATGACAAATCGCAGTTAACAAAACCCCCAGCCGCGACTTTTTCATCACAATTGGGGCAGTAAAAACATCCAGAGCCCCCGCGGCAAACAAAGCATCGAAAACATAGCCGATCGCCTGCGGACTCAAATCATCAATTTGCGTTTCCAGTACACAGATTGCTTCTCGATCGTTAGTTAAATTTTCTTTGCCCGCGAATGACTTCTCCCCAATCCAGAGGCGCAAAATATTAGGAATTGCCAGGTTTCGAGAACCTGCACCCAAACCGATCGCCTGAAGAAGCATCGGCGGTGGCGGGCCGAAACCAGCGGCGAGAGCACAGGCGATCGCACTTCCCGTAGGAGTACACAATTCGCGATCGATGCCATTGCTATAAACCGGCACTCGGTGCGTTTCCCACAACCGCATCACCGCCGGCGTCGGCACCGCTAACTTACCGTGGGCCGCCTTCACCGTACCCCCACCAGTCGGCATCGCCGAAAAGTAAAACTCCTGAATATCCAACCAATCCAAACCCAAACAAGTACCGACAATATCAACAATTGCATCCGTCGCCCCCACCTCGTGAAAGTGAACCTCGTTTGGGGGGATACCGTGTACGGCACCTTCTGCCTCTGCTAAGAGGCGAAATACGGCCAAACTCCAGGCTTCCACGCGCCCAGGCAAGTTTGCAGAGACGATGATCTGCTCAATTTCGGGCAAGTGGCGATGATGAGTGTGGCTAATTTCGGCATCTGCTTCCCCGTGACTGTGAGAATGTTCTTCCCCGCGATGATGGTGGTGGTGGCCCTCGAAAGTCGGGGATTCGGTTTCCGAGGGATCGAGTGTAAAGTCGGTAGCGGGATTTTCGGGTTTTAACGACAAATCCGCAGCTAAATCGACATAAAATTTAGTTGCTTGTTGAGTATTGCGGTAAACTAATTCCGTCCGCAACTGGTACTCTGTGGAAATGCCGAGCAAATTAAGTTTTTCGATTAGGTAGTCTAAAGGAACACCGGCGTGGACGAGAGCTCCTATGCACATATCGCCAGCAATGCCGGTTGGACAGTCAAAATAAGCTATTTTATTCATTATTAACAATTAATTTTCAGCATTGATTGTTGCACTCGATATTTCGATCGCCCACTTAGCCTGCAATATCTTAACATGGCAACTATTTACGAAGTGCATCCAGTTGCACCCCAAAGAGACCGGATCGAGAAAATTCAAAAAGCTGTGAAAAATGGGGCAGTGATGCTTTATCCGACAGATACAGTTTATGCGATCGGCTGCGATATCAACTCCAAGTCGGCAGTAGAACGAGTCAGGCAGATCAAGCAACTATCCAATGATAAGCCTTTAACGTTCTTGTGTTCCTCTCTGTCAAATATCACCGACTATGCTGCAGTCAGCGATGAAGCATAC
Organism: Microcoleus sp. AR_TQ3_B6; assembly: GCF_036702785.1. NCBI lineage: Bacteria > Bacillati > Cyanobacteriota > Cyanophyceae > Oscillatoriales > Microcoleaceae > Microcoleus > Microcoleus sp. AR_TQ3_B6. Next base: position 1,855 of record NZ_JAUBVJ010000097.1, read on the forward strand.
AGAATTATCAAGCGGTTAATACCCGGGCCTTACACATTTCTGCTGCCAGCTACCAAGTTAGTGCCGCGGTTGGTAATGAACCCAAAACGCAAAACCACGGGAATTCGCGTTCCCGACCACCGGCTTTGTTTTACCCTGTTGGAAGCTTTGGGAAATCCGATTATTTCAACATCCGCTCACATTACCACTGATGATGAAGGTAAAGCACCAGTCCCTGCATCAAAAGCAGAAAGTTTTGGCAAAGCTGAACTGTTTGACAGTTTTTCAAAGTTAGTGGATGTCATTGTCGATGACGGTTCCGATCCTGGATATCAAGTTTCTACCATTCTCGATTTGACAGAAGGCGAACCGATTGTTGTTCGCCGCGGTTTGGGATGGGAAGCTGTCGCCGTTTGGGAAAACAATTAAAATTTCAAGGGGCGGGTCAATCGATTTTCGATTTTCGATTTTCGATTTTAGATTGACCCCACGGATAAATGCGGGGGCTTGAGGATTTTCCATTTTCGATTTTAGATTGACCCCACGGATAAATGCTCTTTCTTGAGGATTTTCGAAAATCGATTGGGGATTGATTCCACGGATAAATCCGGGGGCTTTTACCACCTTTTAAAATCGCTTGTCAAGCGCCAAATTCGCACAAAACCCGCCCCAAGTTTTTAACTAAAAACTGCTTTAAGCCTCTACCTTAACTCCTTTCCAAAAAGCAATATATCCTGCTATATTTTTAGCAGCATCTTTCGGAGTAGGATAGTACCAAGCAGCATCTTTATTAACTTGTCCGCCGACTTCGACACTGTAGTAACTAGCAACACCTTTCCAACCGCAAGTCGTGTGAGTGCTGCTGTCCTTGAAATACTCGCGTTTGATGGTATCTGGGGGGAAATAATAGTTGTTGTCTACAACTTCGCACTTGTCGCTCTCGGCCAAAACGGCACCATTCCAAATTGCTTTCGGCATCGGTTTCTCTGCTTAAATTGAGATTCTCAATTATTGTAACTGTATTTGTGTTCAAAAAGCATAGAATAGTGTAGAAGTCAACAACCAACTACTGCAAATGTCAGGGTCGATTCCGCCAACATCTCCTGTGCCGCTGTCCCTCGAACCAGCCCTCAAACATTTTTTTGGCTATGACTCTTTCCGCCCGGGACAGCGGGAAATTGTCGAAGCTGCTTTACAAAAACGGGATATGATGATTGTCATGCCGACTGGCGGTGGCAAGTCTTTGTGTTTTCAATTACCGGCACTGTTGAAACCGGGATTGACTGTGGTTGTTTCGCCGTTAATTGCTCTGATGCAAGACCAGGTGGAAGCTTTGCAAGATAATGGAATTGGGGCGACTTTTCTCAACAGCACTTTGAGCACTCAGGAAACCCGATCGCGCGAAACAGCGATTCTCGAAGGTAAGATTAAATTGCTCTACGTGGCACCCGAACGCTTGCTCGGTGAGAGATTTTTACCGTTTTTAGATATAGTAGCAAACAAGTTAGGAATTTCGGCATTTGCGATCGACGAAGCCCACTGCGTTTCGGAATGGGGACACGACTTTCGACCAGAATACAGGCAAATGCAGCGAGTGCGCGATCGATATCCCGACATTCCCATTATGGGGCTAACAGCCACCGCCACCGAGCGCGTCCGCCAAGACATCATCCAGCAGCTAACTCTGCGAAATCCCTACATCCACGTCGCCAGCTTCAACCGCCCCAATTTATACTACGAAGTTCGCCACAAAACCAAGCACAGTTTTGCCGAAGTTTTGCAAATCATCCAAAAAAAAGGCGGTTCGGGAATTATCTATTGCCTCAGCCGCAAAAAAGTTGACGAAGTTGCCTATAAATTGCAACAAAGCGGCATCCAAGCCTTACCGTACCACGCTGGGATGAGCGATGTCGATCGCGCAACCAATCAAACCCGCTTCATTCGCGACGACGTACAAGTAATGGTAGCCACAATAGCCTTCGGTATGGGCATTAACAAACCAGACGTGCGGTTTGTAATTCACTACGACTTGCCCAAGAATCTCGAAGGATACTATCAAGAATCCGGCCGCGCCGGCCGAGACAACGAACCCGCCCATTGCAGCTTATTTTTCGGCTACGGCGATGTCAAAACCATCGAATACATAATCGAGCAAAAACCAGACCCGCAAGAACAGCGAATTGCCAAACAGCAGTTACGGCGAGTAATTAACTATGCAGACTCCAGCGATTGCCGCCGCACAATTCAGTTAAGTTATTTTGGCGATTCATTTCCCGGAAATTGTGGCAATTGCGATAACTGTTGCAACAAAAAACCAGTAGAAGACTGGACACTTGAGGCAATGAAATTTCTGTCTTGCGTCGCGAGATGCCAAGAAAAATTTGGCATGAATCATATTATTGACGTGCTGCGCGGCTCAAAAAATCAAAAAGTATTCCAATACCAGCACCACCAACTTTCTACTTACGGAATTGGCAAAGATAGAAGTGCTGAGCAATGGAAAAAGTTGAGTCGTTCGCTGTTACATCAAGGTTTTTTAGAGGAAACAACAGACGGGTTTCCCATTTTGAAACTGAATGAAAAAAGTTGGGAAATTATGAAACGTCAGCGCACAGTTGAAATCGCTATTGAACCGCAGCGGGAAGTACAGGAAAAAGTTCGGTATTTAGCAGTAGAAGTAGAAAGTTTATTTGCCGTACTGCGGACGCTACGCAAACAAATTGCCGACGAACAATTTGTGCCTCCTTACGTAGTTTTTGCTGATAAAAGCTTGCGAGACATGGCAGAAAAACGCCCGCAAAATCTCAGAGAATTCGAGGAAGTTTACGGCGTTGGCAGCAACAAGCGAGATAAGTACGGCAAGGTTTTCTTGGAGGCAATACGCACTTTTTGCCAAGAACAAGACTTGCCAACTAATGCTCCATCTTCTGCTGCCGCGAATCTTCCTAATCTTACTAACGTTGCGTCTTATTCGCAGATGCAAACCTGGGAATTATACCGACAAGGTTTGACAGTTCAAGGAATAGCGAATGCGCGGGGGATGAGTCCTGTTACTATTTCGGGGCATCTGGTAGAGTTGATGGATATGGGCTGGGAAGTTGATATCAATGTGTTGGTGGAATCGGAACGCCAGCAGGCGATTGTGAACGCAATTGAAGTTATTGGGGATGAGAGATTGAGAGCGCTTTATGAGTTTTTGGAAGAAGTTTATACTTTTGAGGAGATTAAGTTGGTGCGCGCTTGGTGGCGGCAAAATTATGTCAGTTTTTAACCGCAGATGTAGGGTGATGAACGCTGATAGACGCAGATAATTAATAGATAGGAGGGGAAAATGAGAATTAAAAAAGTAGCTTTTTGGGAGCATGTATTAGAGTGGCGTTTTGAACCAATCTATTTTTCTAATCTTGCCTTGCTAGTTGGGGTATCTGGTGTTGGCAAAACTCAAATACTCAAAGGAATTTCGAGGTTAAAAGAGATAGCGAATGGTGCTTCGTTAAATGGCTTAGCGTGGGATATCACATTTTCGACAATAGATATAGATAACGATGTGGAGTACCGATGGCAAGGCGAGTTTGAAACAAAAAAAAATCCTGTCATAATTCCTAATCAGGAAGACGAAGCCCATAACTTTAGGATTGTCCGCGAGCATTTATCTAGAAATGGCGATACAATTATCGAAAGAAACTCTACTGAAATCAAGTTTAAAGGTAACACAACGCCAAAATTATCACCTTTTCAAAGCGCAGTGCAAATCTTAAATCAAGAGGAAGATATTTTACCTGTTCAGCAAGGTTTTAATCAAATCATTTATAGTAGTAATTTGAGTTCGGTTAATGAATATTATGACCTACCTCTCAGGCTAATACCGAATAATTTAATAAGTGATGTTTTATTAAATAAGGTTAAATCAAGTAATCTACCCATTCAGATTAAAATAGCTTTAATTGATAGAAATTCAATCATTTTTAATGAAATAAAACGTGCATTTATACAGGCGTTTCCTCAAGTCGAAGATATTAAAATAGAAGCAGTTGAAGATGACGATTCATCATTTACAAGTTTTCCCATTCAGATAAAAGAAAAAGGTGTCAATAATTGGATTTCTCAGGATAACATTTCGTCGGGAATGTTGAAAACGCTAATTCTCATTAGCGAACTGTACTTGTCGCCAGAAGGAACTGTAATTCTGATTGATGAATTTGAAAACAGCTTGGGGATTAACTGTATCGATGTTGTTACCGATTTGCTCACGGAAAATAGAAACATTCAATTTATCCTCACCAGTCATCATCCGTACATTATCAACAATATCAGCATGGAATACTGGAAAATAGTAACCCGTACAGGAGGTGTTGTCACCGTCAAGGATGCCAAAGATTTGAACCTGGGAAAATCTAGACATCAGGCTTTTACGCAATTGATTAATCTCGAAGAATATAGCGAAGGAATCAAAGTGGAATGAATCTATATTTTTTAGTGGAAGGGATGCAATCGGAGAGAAAAGTTTATCCAGCTTGGCTAAGTCATCTATTGCCTGAATTAACACGAGTTCCGAGTTACGATGAGGTGAATGAAAACAATTATTATCTGATTAGTGGTGAAGGATATCCCTCATTATATGATTTTATTCCTCCTTCGATTGAGGAAATTAACTTAAGCGGCAAATACAACTATTTTGTCCTGTGTCTTGATGCCGAGGAAAATACTGTTGCCGAACGACACGCGGAAATTTATGATTTTTTGCATCAGGAAAAACTAGAATTAAAAAATGCAGAACTTGTGCTAATTGTTCAGAATCGCTGCTTGGAAAGTTGGCTGATGGGAAATCGCAATATTTATGCAACACATTCTCAAAAGTTAATACATCCTAAAAATCAATTTTTATTAGATTATACTAAGTATTATGATGTTTCAGTTAATTGTCCTGAAATAATGGGAAAATATCCAGATTTTAATACCCATGCTCAGTTTCATGGAGCTTATTTGAAAGTGTTATTTGAAGCTAAAAATACCACATATTCTAAAACAAGACCTGGAGATGTACTCAAGCCATTTTATTTGGAACAGCTATTGAAAAGAATTGAAGACAAGCCAGGGCAATTGACTACTTTTCGACATTTCAGCGAGTTTTGTAATATAATTAAATCCAAATTGCCAAATTAAAAGGCAACAAATAAGAGAAAACAGAAATTAAAAAATAGAGACCGATTCGCCAACTGTCCCTACCCAAGCAGATACAGTTAGGATACATTTCATACTAGATTTAGATAAAACACTTTAATCTCGCACAAGTCACAAAAATAACTATGAACAGCCCAGCATCTTACGCATCATCTCAACTGACCGATCGCGATCGCGCTAACCTCAGCCGCCTGATCGATTACAGTTCCATTCGATCGATACCCGAAATTTGGGCGACCGTCAAACAAAAATTCGGTCAAACCGTGGCCCTCCACGACCCCCACAGCCAGCCAGAAATCAAACTCACCTACACCGACCTCTACCAACAAATCCAGCAATTCGCCGCCGGCTTACAAGCCCTAGGCATCGAACCAAATCCAGCAGAACCAGTCCCGAACCGCGTCGCCCTCTTCGCCGACAACAGCCCCCGCTGGCTGATAGCCGACCAAGGCATCATGATGGCCGGGGCCGCCAACGTGGTTCGAGGTGCCACCGCCGACCCCGAAGAACTCCTGTACATCATCCAAGACAGCGGCAGTACCGCCTTAGTAGTAGAAAACCTGGCATTACTCAGAAAACTGCAACACCGCCTCCCGGATTTGCCTGTCCAACTCATCGTCCTCCTCTCCGAGGAAGAACCGGAAACCAGCCAAACCCTAAACACAGTCAAATTTTCCCAAGTGATGAGCACAGGGGCCAACCGTCCCCTCAAACCCACCAACCACAGCCAGCAAACCCTCGCCACCCTCCTCTACACCAGCGGCACCACCGGCAAACCTAAAGGCGTCATGCTGACTCACGGCAACCTGCTGCACCAACTCAACACCTTGGGCACAGTTCTGCAGCCCGAAGCCGGCGACGGCGTCCTCAGCATTCTGCCCAGTTGGCACGCCTACGAACGCAGCGTCGAATACTTCCTGCTTTCCCAAGGATGCACGCAAATTTACACCAATATTCGCTATTTCAAACAAGACTTTAAAACTTACAAACCCCAGTACATGGTCAGCGTTCCGCGCATCTGGGACTCGATTTATGAGGCCGTACAAAAGCAATTTCGCGAACAGCCGCCTAACAAACAAAAATTGGTGAATTTCCTGTTATCTGCCAGCCAGCAATACATAGAAGCCCGCCGCATTTGCCAAGGATTAACTCTCAGTTTGAAACCGGCTTCTGCTTCCGAAAAACTAATCGCGCGCACCAAAAGCATTCTGTTGTCGCCCGTGCACGCCCTCGCCGAAAAACTGGTTTACCAAAAAGTCAGGCAAGCTACAGGGGGACGCTTAAAATGGGCGATTAGCGGCGGCGGTTCTTTGGCCGCGCATATAGACAATTTCTTTGAAATAGCGAATATCGGTTTATTAGTGGGATATGGTTTAACCGAAACGTCCCCGGTTTTAACCGTCCGCCGCCCTTGGCACAATCTTAAAGGTTCCGCAGGACAGCCTCTAGCCCATACGGAAATTAAAATAGTAGACCCCGAAACCAGACAGCAACTGCCAACAGGTCAGCACGGTTTAGTATTGGCGCGGGGGCCGCAAGTCATGGCTGGTTATTATCTCAATCCCCAAGCGACTGCGAAGGCGATCGACCCCGAAGGCTGGTTCGACACCGGCGATGTGGGCTGGCTGACACCGGGAAACGACTTAATCTTGACCGGGCGGGCTAAAGATACGATCGTCCTCAGCAACGGCGAAAACATCGAACCCCAGCCCATAGAAGACGCCTGCATCCGCAGCCCCTACATCGACCAAATTATGCTAGTAGGTCAAGACCAGAAATCCCTCGGCGCCTTAATTGTCCCCAATCAAGAAGCCGTGCAGAAATGGGCAGAAACTCAGAATCCCCCATTACACGAAATTGACTGGAATAGCAAGACAATTCAAGATTTATTCCGCAAAGAATTGAACCGAGAGGTGCAAAATCGCCCCGGATACCGCGCAGACGATCGGATTGGCCCGTTCCGGTTGATTCAGGAGCAATTTTCGATGGAAAATGGAATGTTGACCCAGACCCTGAAAATTAAGCGCCCGGTTGTGACGGAACACTACCGCGATATGATTGACGGAATGTTTTGAAATATTCGCAGGACTTGGGGAATGGAGAAGAAAAAATTATCCCAACACCCGAGTCCCGAGTCCAAGTCCTCTGTCCTGGGCCATTAGTTCATGTTTACTAACTAATGACTAATGACTAATGCCTAATTCCCCATTGACAATCAACAACTTTATGGAACCACAATTACTCTTGAAGCGATCGATTAACGTTAAAGTCGTCGTTACTCCCCGCTGGAAAGAAGAAGCTCAACAGCAACTCCAAGCCCAAATCAACCAAATAGATTCTCAGCTACAACAGCTCGAAATGCAAGGGCAGCGGATGATTTCAGAAATCCAAAAGCAAAACCTGCACCCCCCAGGTCCGCAAGTACAGCAGCAAATAGAAAACATTCAAGTGCAGGTGAATCAAAGAAAAAGCGAACTGCTAGAACAGAAAAACCAAAACCTGCAACAACTCCAGCAAGTGCAGGTGCTAGACCTCGAACAAGAAGTGAGTCAAGGTCAAATTGACGGCACGTTCACTGTCGCGCTCGGAGAAAACTTGATTCAAAAAATGCAAGTAGAAATTCTCCTCCGCGATGGCATAGTCGAAGAAATTCGAGGTGATATTTAGAAATTGGTAAGTGGTAAGTGGTAATTCGTAATTGGCAATAGATTTGGACTCATTAGTCACCGATCTTCGGACTAGAGACTGGCATAATAATAATTATGGCCGATCGCCGATCGCCAATTACCAATTCCCAAACAAGCTGTTGTGCATTTAACTTGTATCTTTGGGGTTCTCCGGATGCCATTTGTGTCAAGAAACAGGCTAAAACCACGTCTCAACAAGGGTTGTAGCCAAGTTTCGCTCCCCCTAAATCCCCCTTAAAAACGGGGACGAAAGAACGCTCTTGCCCCCTAAATCCCCCGAGCCTGCAGGGTGACGAAAGAACGCTCTTGTCCCACCCCCTACTCCCCTTATTAAGGGGGGCTAGGGGGTATCGAAACTCGACTACCAGCGACATAGCTCGTGGGTTTCAGTCTTAATTTGACACAAATCGATCTCCTGCCCGCCCCACAAAAGTTTAACTGTATTCGGCCGTGCAATTTAAATGCCTCGGAGCTTACCGATTCCCGATTAGCAACTCAAAAGGACTTTTTACAGATGATTCGCGAAGTTTTCATGCCAGCCCTGAGTTCTACCATGACAGAGGGCAAAATTGTTTCCTGGGTCAAATCAGCCGGAGACAAAGTAGAAAAAGGCGAAACGGTGGTAGTGGTTGAATCCGACAAAGCCGACATGGACGTGGAGTCTTTCTACGAAGGTTATTTAGCAATAATTATCGTACCAGCAGGCGAAGTTGCTCCGGTGGGAGCGGCAATCGCCCTGGTAGCAGAAACAGAAGCGGAAATCGCCGTCGCTCAGCAGCAAGGAGGCGCCGCCCCAAGCGCAGCAGCAGCCCCCCCTAAGAGCCCCGCTCCTGTCAGCGCACCTACATCGTCCTCCGGTTTGCAGCAAAATGTCAGCCGCCAAAACGGCCGCAGCGTCGTTTCTCCCCGCGCTCGCAAGTTAGCTAAAGAATTTAAAGTAGATTTGAATTCTATCAAAGGCAGCGGGCCCAACGGCCGCATTGTCGCTGAGGATGTGGAAGCAGCAGCCGGGAAAGCCCAACCCGCTCCGGTTCAGCAATCGGTAACAGTCCCCGCAGCACCGGCACCGGCACCGGCACCTGCAGCACCCGCCCCCGCACCAGCCAAACCGACAGCCGCACCAGTCCCGGCGGTGGCAGTTTCTGGCCAAAGAGTACCGATGAATGCGCTGCAAAATGCCGTGGTGCGGAATATGGAAGCAAGTTTGAGCGTGCCGTCTTTCCGCGTCGGTTACACAATTACTACTGACAAGCTGGACACACTCTACAAACAAATTAAGTCGAAAGGCGTCACGATGACGGCTATGCTGGCGAAAGCAGTAGCAGTAACTTTACAAAAACATCCTCTGCTGAATGCTTGTTATGTGGAGTCGGGCATTCAACACCGCGCTGATATTAATGTGGCGGTAGCGGTGGCGATGGATGGCGGCGGTTTGATTACGCCGGTGCTGCAAAATGCCGATCGCCTCGATATTTATTCTCTCGGACGCACTTGGAAGGATTTAGTCGATCGCGCCCGCACCAAGCAGTTGAAGCCTGATGAATACAGCACGGGAACTTTTACTCTTTCCAATTTGGGAATGTTTGGAGTAGACAAGTTTGACGCGATTTTGCCGCCGAATCAAGGCTCGATTTTGGCGATCGGCTCTTCGCGGCCGCAAGTAGTAGCAAATGAGGAAGGCTTGATGGGAGTGAAGCGCCAAATGCAGGTGAATATTACTTGCGACCACCGGATTATTTACGGTGCTGACGCTGCATCTTTCTTGCAAGATTTAGCGAAATTGATTGAGACCAATCCTCAATCTTTGACGCTTTAATTAGTTAACTGTTGACTGTTGGCAGTTGACTGTTGACAGTTAGCAGTTGACTGTTGACTGTTGACTGTTGGCTGTTGGCAGTTGACTGTTGACTGTTGACTGTCAATGGTTTGCCTTCAACTATGTTAAAGGAGCTAATATGGAAAGCTTTCACCAGCTAAGAGTTTATCAATTAGCTGAAAAATTTTTAAATAAAATATGGTTTATTGTTAAAAAGTGGGACGACTTTGCGAAGGATACGATGGGAAAACAAATAGTGCGATCGGCTGATAGTGTTGGTGCTAATATTGCATAAGGACATGGACGGCATAGCTATCAAGATAATCAGCGTTTTGTGAAAATTGCCAGAGGTTCATTAAACAAAACAAGACATTGGTTGAGACTTGACGTATCTCGCAATCTTTTGACTCAATAACAGATCGATCGACTCCATCCGTTATTAAATGAACTTTCACCAAAACTTAATGCCTATCTTAACTCATTAACACAAAAACCCAAAGGTTAGCAGTCAACAGTCAACAGTCAACAGTCAACAGTCAACAGTCAACAGTCAACAGTCAACTTGCACAACTTCGGGGCTGTTGCTGTTGAAAAAGGGGATGCTGTGGAGTTTTCCCGGCAAAACGCGCACTTGTTGGGGCACTGTCAGGGTTTTCAGCGGGCTGCTGCTTGGCTGTGGCGACAAATCCAGTTCGTTTGCGGCTGCGGGGAATTCTGGCCCGACGGTTGTTGTTGGACCGGAGGTGCGGGGATTGTTTTAGCTAGGGGGAAAATTGGCAAAAACATTGCTGAGAGCGCGTTTAACTGAACTTGTATTGATATTTTGTCGCTCGGGCGATCGAAACAAAACTTTACCACTTTTTTGGAGGAATATTTGAGGCAAGCATTATTTCATCGCTTGACCATATTGGGCGCTATTTCAGAATGTTTTTTCCACTTAGGATACAAAATATAAAGAATATGCAAAAGACTAATGCCACCGATAACTTTCTCAAAATAATTGCATTCATTCCATCGCAACCATCTTAAAATCTAAAATCTCAAATCTCAAATATAAAATCTAAAATATAAAATCGAATTACCTGTCATAACTGAACTTAGTAATCTATAAATATAGATTAAACTGAATGGGGGGCCCAAATGCTGCTGCCAGCATTTCTTAATTCCACCAATCCGATTTATCTTCAGCCCTGGCAGCACTGTCTGAAAATCTCCAATCTCAAATCTCAAATCTCAAATCGAATGACAATAATTTTAACCAATGACGACGGAATAGACGCTCCCGGGATTCAGGCACTTTTGCAGGCTGTCAGCGGCAAAACAATTATCGTGGCTCCGCAGGGGCAATTGTCGGGCTGCGGGCATCAAGTGACTACTCACAGTCCGATTCATGTCGATCGGCGATCGGAATTTGAATATGCTGTAGGGGGAACACCGGCCGATTGCGTGCGCATCGCTCTTCATCACCTTTGTGCGAAGCCGGATTTGGTGCTTTCGGGTATTAACGCGGGTGGCAATTTGGGGGTTGACGTGTACATTTCCGGTACGGTGGCCGCTGTGCGGGAAGCAGCCATGCACGGTATTCCGGGGATCGCAATTTCCCACCGGATTAAAAGGCCGCTCGAAATAGACTGGGATGTCGCTACTCGCTGGACATCGCGGGTGTTGGCCCATTTGCTGAACCGGGAACCAAAGTCTGGGTGTTTCTGGAATGTGAATTTGCCGCATTTAGCGCCGGGAAGTGCGGAACCGGAAATTGTGTTTTGCCGGCCCTCGACGCAGCCCCTGCCTGTGGTGTACCGGATTGAGGGAGAATACTTTTATTATGCGGGAGAGTATGGATCGCGCGAGCGGGCGGCGGGGACTGATGTTGACGTGTGTTTTGAGGGTAATATTGCGGTAACAGAGATATCGCTGTGATAGATTTGGGCGATCGAGCTATATTTTTTCGGCAACAAAATCTAAATATACGATGTTAAATTCGATCGGCGACGGAACGTTTCATATTCATGGCTAAAAACAGAGTTCATTATACTTTGGGTTTAGCACTGCATATTCCCTAGATATAATAAACCTGTTTTCGCCTTATCCCAAAATAGGATATTTAAATTTGTTAAAAATCGATAGTAATGACAATTGAACAAAATTAATCACAATCCCGAGAGTTGCAGCTATCTCTACTTGCGGCCGTCCGTGCCACCATAATTTTTTTTGTCATCCTTCGGCTTAGCAACACCATCAGGTTGTTTCTTTGGCTTTTTGATTTCTTTGTTACTTTTTCTTTCTTTTGACACGATCGTTCCTCAATTTTGACTCAGGATAACATAGACTGACAGATCTGCCTAACTGCTAGTAGAGAGGGCGATCCGATACAGCTCTTACTCGCTGTTCGTTTTGTACAATCTGCAATAAATTATTATCCCCTAGGTTTTGAACCTATAGCCTCTACCGTTAGGCATATCGATCAATCCCAGAAGTACAATGTCTGAAATTACTTTTCACCCCGCTCGACTCAGGAAAATCTTGAAAAGCGCGATCGTCGTAGAACAGCAGCGAGACAACCGAGCACAATTCTCACTTATTAAGCTGTTCACATCTAATTTTAATTAAAAATGAGAGTAGATAAAATATGGAGGTGTTACTATGCAAGCCTTCGCGACACCGGGCGCGAAAACAACGAACAAGTTTGCAGTCTTAGTTAAAAAAAGCTGTTCGCCACAGTTGGCAACAAGCATATTAATTTTACTATGGATGGATGAGGAAAAACCTCTCCCGAAAGTAGTAACTTTTTAGCTGGTAGCTATAGCACAGTAGCATATTTGTCTGTTGATCGAGACAGGGATCATCAAGAATCACGGCGCGACAGAGGTGAAAAAGGTAATTATACAAAACTTATTAATGAATATATAGAGTTGTAAATACAAAACGTTTGAGAGTTTTTAAGTGCCAACCTTATAATAAGGTTTTCAGGGCGCTCCTATAAAAACACGCAACGCTTGCCGAGGCACAAAATCTTTCAAGGGAAAATCAAGGGTTTCAGACTACCACCTAAAAACAGTCGGGACTATGGAAAAAGCACGAAGAATATTTAGAAATATAAAGTTAATGTCCAGCTTTCTTCAAAGTGCGATCGTATCCGCTCGGTTAGAGATAAAATACTTATAAAGAGTGCATACTTCTACATAAATTTCCCCTATTAGGAATCTAACCACTATGGAAGTAACCGAGCTGCTCAAAGACTACGAAAATGGAAAGAGAGACTTTGCTGACGCAAACCTCAGCGGAGCAAACCTCAGCGGAGCCATCTTAGTTGGGATAAACCTTTCGAGGGCTAACCTGTCGGGAGCTAACCTGACTCGGGCGCATCTCACCAAAGCAGAACTCAACGGCGCAAACCTTTGCAGGGCAAATCTCAGTTTTGCCAAAATGGGCCAAGCCAGACTAGCGGACGCAGAACTCACGAAAGCCAATATCAACGGAGCTTTCCTCGTCAAAGCAAAACTGCCCAGGGCAAAGTTGAGTGGCGCCCAACTCGTAGGTAGCAACCTGCGGAGCGCTATCCTCTGGAACGCCAATTTGTGTACAGCCGACCTGCAATTCATCAACCTGCGGGGTGCGAACCTCACGGGAGCAAACCTCAACTGGGCAAACTGCGGAGGGGCAAAACTCAGCGGTGCAAAGCTTTTTGGCGCTCAACTAACAGGCATCAATCTCAGGAAAGCTTACATCAATGGCATCGACCTGAGCAGGACAGATCTAAATGGCGTCAACCTGAGCGAAGCCAAACTCAACGGGGTAAACTTGGAAGGCTCGAACTTATTAGCGGCCAATCTCAGCGGAGCTCAGTTGCGGGGCGTCAAGTTGAGGGGAGCAGATTTAACCAGGGCAAATCTGGCGGGAGTTTCTTTGGTGCAGGCAAACCTAGATTGGGCTAGGCTCTACTATGCAGACTTGAGCGAAGCCGACTTGAGCGGCGCCACATTCATGGGAGCCAACTTTGAGGGTACTGAGTTAGGCGGCTCAACCGCATATGTGAGCAATGATGTCTACTTAAGGGCGGATTGTGTCGCAGCTTAGCCAGCAGCAAAAATTAATCTCGCATCGGAGTCGGCCACTCTCGCATTAGTTTAACTTTTGATGCAAACATCATGACTTTTGTGAGAGTGCTGCATCGGCAATAACTTTATATCATTTCCGGTTACACCGGAATGATGTTGACTGTTGACTGTTCACGGTCAATAGTCAACAGTGAACTCAAATTTACTATTCCGATGCTAACGGATTTGATATTACCGATATTTGCGAGAGTTTGTAGCATCACAATTGATATCGTTTCCGGTTGCATGGGAACGATCGAGTCTCGGTCAATAATTCCACATTCCCCCATGGACCACGGACCACTCCCAACGGACGATCGTGTCGCTCGTGCCACCGGAATTGATATGAGTTCACCCAATTAATTTCGCGACTCGCAAAGCAGAGGTAATAGCTCCTTCGTGCAAACCATCCCCCAAATAAGCTCCCGCATGATAGGTGTTGTTCTCGCCATTAGTCTCGATAACTTCATCTCGATATCCAAAAGACTCGACAGTGTACAGCGGCGTGTGATGTTTCTGAATGTGAATAATGTCCTTTTTGGCGATCGACTCCTCGAGTTGAAAAGCTAAACTGTACTCTCGTGGGGATGAGATGCCGCAAAGTTGATTCAAGCTCGCATTATATCCCCATCCGTGGTCCGTCTCGAAAAAATCAAATTCTGATAACTTGCGGATACCGTAGCGATCGTACATTGATGTATCCGAATGCAGCACAGTCGTGGCATAATTGGCTTTCCACGCCGAAAACCGCTTCGTTTCCGCATCCGTCGGATCGGACAACAGCCTCATCACTTGGTCTGGTGGCATCGCAAACACCACCTTATCAAATTCCTGACTCTCCCCATTAGAAAGCACAATTTTTACAGCATCAGCACTTCTGAAAGTCTGGGCAATCTCCACATTCAGCCGTATATCGCCCTTAAACCGCTCCAGAATCTTTTCAATGTAAGAATACACCCCGCCTTTAATCCTCACCCAGTTGACCATGGCATAGTCGCGCAGAACAGGCAGCGCCAATTCGGCGGGAAAATTGTCGAGCGATTCAAAGGGTATCGAGTAGCTGTACATCGTCAGCAACTTCAGCCAATAATTGCGGATGTTGGAGCTTTTCAAACTCTGAGAAAGCGGCACACCGTAGAAATCGTGCTGTTTAGCAAACCGCATTTTTAAAATAAATGCAGCCGAACGAGCGTAGAGACTATCGAGCCGCAAATACTCGATCAGGCGTTGGATTCCGGTAAAATTTTTCCGGATAGAGACCTTAGACAAAAAGTGCTCGCCATCTTTAAGAAACAGCGCGGAACCAATCTGCACGGGTTCTAGTTCAACGCCTAGCTCCTGCATCAAAGCCACGAAATTGTAAAATACAGTGGGAAATTCCAGCACCCCATTTTCTAATATTTCATTGCAGTCCGATTGATTTGGCGCAACATTTTTGTTGAGCGTCCGAATGTGTCCGCCTAAAATCGGCTGCTTTTCCAACACAGTGACGTGATGCCCCTGTTTATCGAGCCAGTAGGCTGCTGCCATACCGCTCGCTCCGCCCCCAACAATTGCAATTCTCATAGTTCACTCCTAGATTGATAGAAGGAAGATGGAAGATGGAAGATGGAAGATGGAAGATGGAAGAAGAAAGAAGGAAGAAGAAGAAGGAAGAAATTCTCGTTTCCAGGTTCTACGTGGAAACGCATTTCAGTCTGGCTGTGCCTCGTCATTTTTAAGAGGAGGCAGAGCCTCCAGAAATTCATTCCTTGGCAGAGCCAAGGAATGAGATAAATTCTCGTTTCCAGGTTCTACGTGGAAACGCATTTCAGTCTGGCTGTGCCTCGTCATTTTTAAGAGGAGGCAGAGCCTCCAGAAATTCATTCCTTGGCAGAGCCAAGGAACGAGATAATGAGAGCAGAAATCAGAGATTTTTAAGATGAGGCAGAGCAAGAGTGAAATTCATTCCTTGGCAAAGCCAAGGAACGAGAGAAACAGGAAAATAACCAATTGCCAATTTTCCTTAGCCTAAAATCGCATCGCCGGATAAACGTTGATAAAGCAGCGCCCCCGTCCAAAATGTCGGCGCAAAGCCTGGATAGCCCGACGAGGCGTTGCAGAAATAGAAATTGTTGAGGGATGTTTCATGATTTAGTCGATCGACCCCCATGTTGCGCGGCGTCAGGCTGGAACCGTAGGAATTACCGTTAGGACACCAACAGAAGCGCTCGTTAGTCGTCGGACTTCCGGTAATATGAAAGACCATGTGTTTGCGGAAATTCGGCACATAGTGTTTTTCTACTACATCTAAAATCGAGTCCAGAATCTCTTGTTTCTTCTGTCTGTAAGCTTTGCGATCGCTATCCCAAAGCTGTTTAAAATAGCTGTAATTAGCAACAGTCAGAAATTCTACAATTTGACAATCTTCTGGACAATCCCCCCGTGTTTCCGTCAGTAAAGTTGGCGTTGTAATTGCAAAACTCGGACGAGAAAAATTATTTTGCTCATACATTTGAGCAAACGCTTCATTTAGATCCAAGTGCTCAGAATGAAACGTATTCCACTTGCCAAATCCATAGTCTCGGAGATCGATATCTTTGACAACGCAGTACACCATGTAGTTAGATGCAGAATACTCATAGTTGAGTTTCCGCCGCACTTTTTTAGAGAACAGTTCCTCTCCAATCATCTTGGCAGCTCTTTTCGGGTCAAGGTTGCATATCACCGTGTCGCCCGTGAATTCATGGCTTTGATGCGTGGTCAAATCCATCGCTTCAACTCCCGTTACTGTTCTGTTTGTCACCCTAAAATTAGTGACTTCATGGTTTAGTCGAACTTTCCCCCCGTTGGATTCAATGACATTAACTAAAGAATTGATGACATCTTCAAAATGCTGCGTCGGGTAAAATGCACCTTCTTGATAGCCTCTAAACAAGGCAATCCAAGCATAGAAAGAAAGCTGATTGGGAGGCAGCAAAAAGTCCGGCCATTGCAGGGCTAATAGGGTTTGGGCGGCTTGCGGGAGTTGGAACTTGTCGAAAACGTCCTGAAGTGTACTGTTGAGGTGTTGGACGGCACAGAATACGTCACCGAAATTTTTGAGCAATTCAATTGGTTTGACGGGAGGAGCGAGTTTTCTGAGTCCTTCGCCGGTTTTCTCGACTTCGTTGACGAATTGGCGAATTCTCTCGCTCGCTTCGGGAAACAGCGCGGACAATCTGCGGATCAGTTCCTCTGGTTCGGAGGGAATATCCAGCGCATACCCCGGCATTCTCATGTGGTCGTAGCCATTCGGATCGTAGCGTTCAAAGGTGACATCTCGATCGAGACCGAGTTTTTTGAGAACTCGATTGACTGTATGTCCTTCGCCGCAGTCCCAAACGTAGTGGAATTGGGCATTAAAGGTGTATTTTTTGGCCATCGTAAAGGTGTGACCAAAGCCTCCGGGATGCTCGTGAGCTTCGAGGATGTGTACGGTTTTGCCGGAGTTTGCCATCAATGCTCCGAAAACCAGTGCTGATAAACCACTGCCGACGATGAGGTAATCTGTTTTCATGGTAAATTTCCTCGATCGATTGAATGGGGCGATCGTTCTCTCTTTAAACTAACTATCAATTCTGAGAAAATTCTGAAGTCGAGCAACAATTTTTTGAGGGGCGCTGGTTTAAGGATTTCTTAAAGTTTGAGTACGGCTGCTGTTAAGCTTAATTAAGCTGTTGTGGATAGAAATTATAGCTGCGGAGGCGGACTGGAAAGCCCGCCCCATAAGGGAAGAAATCGGGTTTATACCTTTGTTCTCAGTCTTAAAGTATATTAGCTTACCTAATTAGCAGTATGTTAATTAGAGGCGCGATCGCTTACTTGTGCGGCACAATCACATCAAAAAAAGCATCCTCCAAATCATAACCAAACATCTGCGACATCGCCATCAACTTCGATTTACTGGGGATTCCCTGCTGATTCAACCAATCAGTCAACACAAAAATTTTGTTCATCAAAAACATTTCCAAAGCTTCAGGATTGTACTGAATACCTTGGGTGCGGTGGAACTGGTGCGGCACCAACATCGCGGCATAGCGGGCCAATTCTCCCGCTTTCCAATCCAGCAAAAATGGCAGCCAAGGGTAACAAGCATCCAAGCGAATAAACCACAGCCGCACTTCGGGAATTTCTGAAATTTCTCGCGGATCTAACTCTTCGCGCGGATACTCAATTTCAAATTGTAGCTGTTGTTCGTTTTGGGCGATCGCTCCTTCGGCCAGCCACTTTTCAATCACAGTCCGCACCGGAGACAAATCTAAACTGTTTATGCGATCGGCATCTATCGATATCATAATACTCATAAAAAGTCACCCTTATACCATTAACTTTTATCTATAATACCACCTATTACCAATTGTATCCAATCTGTTAAACCCCGTACACTAGAACTGTTGCAGGCCTTCGCAAAATATCTTGAAAGGCATCGGCGTTAATCCCCGTTAATCAGCGGTTTCCCTCTTGCATCAAAGATTTATGCAATCTTTTCTACTACTCGTTGCCGAAGCATTACCCATTTTTTCCAAACTTGTTATCTTGCAAAGAATTACCTATACCCTGGATAATTCCCCGCCCGATCAAACCAATTCCCCGCCCTATAACCTGAGTCAAAACGTAAACAACGCCAGCACCCAACAGCGAAATAACCGCCCGAACTCTAGGTGCGATCGCATCCCTGGTTTCCAGCAGCAAAGTCAAGGCTAACTGCCACCCAGAAAGCTGTGCTAACTCCAGATTTCTCGGAGCATAAATAGAAATTCTCTTAATTCCCGAATCGCCCAAAACAAACAGCAAAAACCTGCTTTCAAAAATAGCTTTCGGCTCCACAAAATAGCTATCCCAGCGATATCTCCACGACAAATTATTCCGAAACCGCTCAATTTCTCGTGTCGAAATCAACTTACCATCGTAAAAAATTTGCTTGATTTCTTCAATATTCGCCAAATTATTTAGCAGAGGCTGTACCGCTCCGCTAGCAACTTGAATTGCCAAATTTTCTAACAAAGCTTCAGCTCGCTGCATCGCTGCCGGGCTGCCAGCAACACAAGAAATATTGTCAACTGTTAGAGGAATTTCAAATAGCAAATGTCCAAACAAATCAACTGTCATCGGTATTTTGTCAAGGATTTGTGCTGCAACTACATCCGCATCTGCCAGCAGCATAGGCACAACTTCTACACCGCTGCCTGCCAAGATATCAGCAGCGCTTCCCCCTTGACTTTCTGCCAGTTCCAAGCTTGTTTGACTGCTATCAAAAACCCGAGTTTCTCCCGTTTGCAGTGTATAGTATCTCCCAAAATAATCTATGATTGTCGCCTCCCACAAATCCCGTAAAATAGCAGGCATTTTTTGCGACAATTGAGTTTGCTGCACTTGCGAAAAGCGCAATTCCTCCAGCAAATCCTCTAACTTCCGCAGGATGGAACTCATCAATTCGCGCTTTTTGGTCGATCGCAAAATATCGATTTCCAAAGGCAAGCCAGTCAAATTCACCAAATCAAACTGCAATTTACCCGCAACGGAGTCAAACAAGCTACCTTGCCAATTAGTTGCCACCACCAAAGATTCACCCGAAACTTGGGAATTTGCTAATTGCGATTGAGAATTATTTAACAAATTCTCGCCTCTAATTTCTGCTTTCTCTCCTCTGCCTTCTCCCCTCTGCTTTCTGCCTTCTCTCCTCTGCTTTCTGCCGAATGTCTTCTCCACTTTTCCCAATAATAACTGACTGACAATCCAGCGAGCTGCCAGCAATTCTCGGCGGCGCCCGCTGAGTACAACCCCATCTAAAATAGAGGGTAAATCTGTCGCATCTGCCGCTTTAACCTCTTCCAAATCAGCTTGGACAACCGCCAAAGCTGCATCTATTTCCCGCAGTCCAGATCGACAAAAATAAGCCAGAATTTTTTTGTGTACTGGCGTATCAACTGTCGGATTATCTGCATTTTTCTCTGCAATTGCTGCGGAGTTTTCTAGTGTTTGAACCACCGCTGCATTTAGTTCTATTTCCGGGTTAGTGTCCGCATCCGTCGCCCAATAAGTGCGACCAGATGCCACCGCACGAATAGCTTCGATTGTCAAGGAAATATCTCTACCTTTAGGACAATAGCCATTCGCGCCCGCCGTCTGTACCTGCGCCAACAGCTCCGGTGTCAGCGGCCCGCCTAGCAGCAACAGGGGCAGGTTGGGGTATAAACTTTTGAGTTCGCGACAAAAAGCCAGGGCCTCTGTTTGGTTCGCTCGCCAATTTAAAGTCTCAACAGCCAAAATTGCCAAATCTGCGGGCTTCTTAGCTGCAAAGGAGCCGATCGAGCGAGCTTCTAGAATCCGCAAACCCTCGGTTCCCCTTGAAAGCTCTGCTACAACTTCCAAGTCTGGATACTGCTCGATCGCAACTCGCAGCCCCAGCCGGAAAATGGGGTCGCCATCGATCGTCAGCACTTGGAAATTACTCACTTGATTTTAGATTTGAGATTTTAGAGACCAATCGCGCAAAAACCCAATTACTCGGGGATCAAATTACCATCAGGAGGCCCAGCCGATTGAGGAATCGAGGGCGGCGCGGGTTCCGGAGCCGGAGGAGGAGGCTCTGGAGCCGGAGCCGGGGCCTGTTGTCTCGCGGGCGGATAGTAAGGTTCCGGCTCCCTTGCGGGCGGATAGTAAGGTTCCGGCTCCCTTGCGGGCGGATAGTAAGGTTCCGGCTCGGGAGCCGGGGCCTGTTGTCTCGCAGGCGGATAGTAAGGCTCCGGAGGAGGCACCTCCTCCTGCTGTCGCGGAGCCGGTGCGTACTCCTGCTGTCGCGGAGCCGGTACGTACTCCTGTCGCGGAGCTGGCGCGTACTCCTGTGCAGGAGCTGGCGCGTACTCGGGAGCTGGCTCCGGCGGCGGTGCAGAGTTGGCTCTAAGTTCAGCACTCCAGCGCCCGATCGCACCTGCCGCCTCTGAATACAGCGCCCTACCGTAACCGATTTGGGAAGCCGTATCGATCGCCGCTCCTAGACTGCCTTGAGACGCCAATTCCGAAGCTCGATCGAGAATCGGTCGGTCTTGAGCAACTTGCAGTTCGCTCACCCACTGATAGAGATTATCCTGAGCTTTCGCGTACAAAGTCCTACCGCTCTTAATTTGCGAAGCTTTTTCAATAGCAGCGCTAAGTTTTCCTTGCTTGGCCAAGGCGATGGCTTCATCCAAAAAAGGCTGATCTTCAATAACTTCTATGCGTTTGGTCCACTGAGCCAAGAGAGTTTGCGCTTCTATCCTGCGGGGGCGGTTTTGAGCAATCAGAACTACCTGAGCGATAGCGCCCTTGAGTCCTTCCACCGTTTGCGCTTGGGCCAACTGCTTCGCCAGAGTCAGAAAAGATTCGTCTTCGATCCGCTGAATTTCCCGGCGCCAAGCAGCCACCAAAGTTTGAGCGTGAATCCGCCGCGGCTGCTTGATTCCGATGGTTTGCGCTTGCTCGATCGCGAGTCCAAACGTCGGTATCTGACCGAAACTCGCGATCGTACTCGCCACTTGCAGCCGCAGCAAATCTTCAAACTGCACCTGCAAATTTTCAATTTGAGCTTGAGCCTGCTTGTACAGAGGGCGACCCGGAGCGATTTTGCTAGCAGCCCCCCGCCCTTCCAGCAAGCTAAAAATGTGTTGCGCCAGCGGGGTTGATATCGACTGGTTCCAGGTCACTGCCTGAGCCCTACCCAACTGCATCAAATCTTGAGCTTCCGCAAACAGCGGCGAATCCTGCGGCACCACAGAAGCAGCCTCGATCGCTCCCGGCAGGTCTTTTGCCGCCAACCGCTTAGTAGCCATTGCCAGCAAAGTCCGGCTCCAGCCCTCAATTTCCTTCTCAGCTTTAGCGCGGGCAAAAAGCTGCGAGTCTATTTTACGAGCCAGGACGATCGCCTCAGCAAACTTTTGCGGAGTTCCGTCCTTCGCCAAATCTCTCGCCTCTTGCAAGCGCTGCCAGCCGTTTCTTTCCAAAGAAATCTGCTGGATCAGCTCGTTGTAGCGCTTCTGACTCCAGAAAACATTTTCCAGCTTGAACAGAGCCTGAGCATAATCCCAAGCCTTCCTTAAATCCTCACTTTTCAAAGCTGCTAGGGCTGTATCGTAGAGTTTTTGGCCCTCCTGCCAATTTTTTTCCCAAGCAGTAACAGCCTCCTGGACCTCTGGGTAAGACGGGCTGGTTTTGGGAATTTTCGCCACAATTTCCAGAGCGCCTTTCAAATCGCCCACCTCAATTTTTGCCCTGGCAAATCCCAGAATGGCTTTCGACCATTCTCCTATCAAATGTTGACCCTGCGAGTAGAGCGGATGTTCTTTCGGCCAAGCCTGCACCAGTGTCATTGCCGCTTCTAGCTGTTCTAGCTTGCCTGACTTAGCTGCTTGTTGAGCGCAGTAAAGTCGCTCTCCATCCGCCGCCAGTGGCGACAGTTGCTGGCAATTGGGCGGCGGCGGCATCGTCAGCAACCACAAAAATGCAGCGGCCCCGGTTACTCCAAATCCCACCAGGAGACTCAGCCAGATAAGTTGCCACTGCCAAAAAGTTCTTTTTCCCTCGGTTGGCCTGGCCGTTACTGAGGAACTCGCATCGCCTGTCGCCTCTGCACTGAACTGTGCCGTGGGTTTTGGGGATGGGTTGTATTGCGGTGGTGTGTGGAATTGGTCAGATTGTCGTCTCGCCATTACTTCAGCCTGTCCTGTAATGCGCACTCTTCACGTGACACTCCCACATCAAATCATAGATAGTGATGTCGGCTTCTGACTCCTGTTAAGGAGATCGAGAACTTCCTTCAAGGTACTGGCAATCTTTCCCTCTAGGGCGTTTTATAGTGAGGTTCGTGTCTGACCCCACTGGTTGCTTCTGAGCATTTTCGGCTCAAGAAGCACGTAAATCATACCAGTTATCAAAGAGTTATTCACAGATCCCGGGGCCGTTTAGCAAAAAAAACAGTATAAAGCCCCCGTCAGTCGCTCAATTTTAGATTTTAGATTTTAGATTTTAGATTTTACTCCGCAGATAAATTTGGAGCGGCTTAAGTAAGGTGTGAATTACCCGACGTTCATCTGAGTTCAGATAGAACGCGGGCTTCCCAATTCAACCGCAACAGCCTCTACAGTAGTAGACTTGCGTCCATACCGTTTTGGTCTTACATTGCGTCCAAGGGCAGTAGCGCTGATTCCCAACGCCAAAATCCGTAAGCCTTCATTTCTGATATTGATCGCCGCATTCACATCTCGGTCATGTCGCTGATTGCAACGAGGGCAATCAAACGAGCGGACACACAGATCCATCTTTGGGATTTGTAGCAGCGTATTTGAGCAAAGGTGAGAAGAGGGAAAAAACCTGCCTATTTCTAGATAAGTCTTGCCGTCAAACTCTGCTTTGTATTTGAGCATGGTGCAAAACATTCCCCAACCTGCATCACTAATTGCCTTGGCAAGGTTATGATTTTTGACCATGTTTTTCACTGCTAGATTTTCCACCACGATAACTTGGTTTTCGTTAACTGTCTTACGGGACAGCTTGTGGAGGAAATCCGAGCGCACTCTCGAAATTTTAGAATGCACTTTTGCCACAGCAATACGAGCTTTACGCCGCTTGTTCGTGGTCTTATCCTTTTTGCGAGATAGCTTTCGCTGTTTGCGTTTTAAGTTAAGCTCATGCTTCTTAAGATGCCGTGGGTTTTGGTATTTTGAGCCATCCGAAGTGACGGCAAAATCAATCAGCCCCAAGTCAAGCCCAATCGTCTTGCCTTCACTACTGGGTTCTGGCGAGTCAAGACCATCCTCGACCAATAGCGAAGCATAATAGCGACCATCAGGCATCCTCGACACCGTAACAGTCCTCAACTTTCCTTCTATGTCTCGATGAACCTTAGCTTTTACCGTTCCTAAGTAACCTGGGAATTTAATTTCGCCTTGGCTCAATAGTTTGACATTTGCGGGATATTGAAGGGATTGCCGACCATGGCGATTTTTGAAAGATGGATAACCAGTACGTCCGTCAAAAAAGTTAATGAACGCTTGAGATAGATTTAGCACAGATTGCTGAAGACATTGTGAATAGCAAGTTTTTAGCCATTCGTGTTCAGCTTTCCAGAACGGGATCTGCTTTTTCATATCAAGAGCAGACAAACCTTTACCCGTCTCTTTGTAAGCTATTGACATAGCCGCAAGTGACTGATTCCAGACCCAACGGGCACACCCAAAAGCTTGAGCCAAATGAGCTTGCTGTGCATCCGTGGGGTAAAGTCTGACCTTGACTGCTTTTAACATTTCATTATGTTAACACGGTTTACAGAACATGATAAATAATAGGGTGGTGGCATAGATTATTTGCAAAGTCGGCGGGGCATCGAACCCCTTGACTCGCACAGCGAATATCCCGTCGCTCAAGGTCGTACCATGTTTGGCGCGGGGCTTCCCGCGACTAAGCTAAATTTGGCTCAGAAATTCCCTTTATTAAGACTCAGCGCTTTCAAGCGCAACTACACAAAACAAACTTTCGTCCACTCCCAGCGGGCTAAAAAATTAAGGGGTACTAAAGCCGGATTCCGTCTAAACTCTTACGTGTAGGGGGTAGAACTGATTTTTTTGGTTGAGTCGTAAATTTTATTGCCGCGCGCCAAACTTGGCGATCGAGTTTCACTCTTCACGCTGTGTGCCAAATTCCGGTGCGCTACGGCAAAAAGCCCGATCGAGCGCAGCTAAATACTTGAATCAATTTAGACGACCGATAGACCGAGCAAAAAGATCGGTTTTGCTTCCTATTTATCGGTTACGAAGCTTTTGGCGTATCGCTGACACTCGATGCTTCGGTGGCGGACTCTGCCGTTTTATACCCGTAGAAATCTATCCGGTAGTCTACAATTTTGACACCAGTTTGCTGTTGGATTTGTTCGATCAAGTCGATCGGCAGTTCCACATGAACGTCCAGAATCTGAGCCGTATCAAGACAGTTGACGTGAGAGTGAGAGTCGCTGACATTGCCGTACAAGCGTCCCTCCGAGCGTTCTATGCACTCAATAATCCCTTCTCTCGACAAAGCTTCTAGATTTTGATAAACAGAAGTATGACCGATCGAATGCGCTTGTTGGTTCAGGCGATCGTAAATTTCGCGAGCCGAGAGGTGTTCTTTTGCCTCCCACAAAAGTTCTAGAATAAATCGACGCTGGCGGCTCAAGCGCATTCCCATCGCCTGACAGCGATTTAAAGCATCTTCTAATGAACGAATTGGTTTCACAGCTACCGCCTTATAAAGCCTGATCGATTTTTAATTCTGGTACAATATTGCACGCCCACATATCCACTAATTCTAACGCAGGGTTGCCCAACAGTAGAAGGTAGAGGGCAAAAAACTCGAATGAGTGAATTTTTTCGAGTTGCTGCTCAACGAGCGACTGCCAGCACCCACCACCAAATTATCCGTCTCACAAATATTGCTGTGACTCTATCTTCTACGGCAACAACTCCTAGTTTGAGGATGCTCTGAGGGCCTGAACGAGTAACTTGGCGATTTCCGAGAGTTGCTTTTTGTTGAAAGTTTTGAGCAAAAGGTTGACTACCGCCTTCGGTTCTGCGGGAAGTGCTACTTGCTTCGACGCTGCTGGGGCTGCTGGGGCGCTTGCCTCTGCTGCTTTTGGGCTTGCTGCCAAAAGTAGCAAATTTTTACTCGGAACGATCGCCTTGACTTTCCCGCCTTGCACCAAATCCCCAGCTTCCTTGAGTTCCTTGATAATCAGCGGAGCTAAGACTTTATAAGAGTTTTTGGGATTAACGATCGCCGCTCTAGCTGTTTTAACTAAATTTTGCCAAGTCTCAATTTTACCTCCCAACTTATAGAGGCGAACGCACACAGCCGTCAACTCAGAGCGACTAGCAGCCGATTCTTTCTGCTTGAACACCTGCAACATTTCTTTAAGTAAAGTCATCACTTCAACAGCAAAATTCGCCGGCACAGCGCCCGCTGTTGGAGCGGCGGGCGCACCAGACCCAGCAGCAACCGCCTCCTCTTTGCCCGATGCCAATTTATCGAGGTGAGTTTCCAGTTGAGCAAAAAGAGGCATCACCTCCTGCACGAGTTTTTCTCCCTCTTCATTCCTCAAGCCGAAAGGCCCCTCCAGTCGCCCCAGCAAGTCCTTAAGCGTATCAACTCCCCTTAAAAATAGGGATTCTGCCGTTTGGTCAACCTGCTTGACGGGCCCGTCCTTGAGGACCTTAAAACAATCTTCCAGGCGGTGAGCGGTTGTTTTAATACTATCTAAGCCGAGCATAGCCGCCCCTCCTTTCACGGAATGGGCGGCTCGAAACATCTCTTGGACGCTTTCGGGGTCTTTCATAGTGGACTTTAAATCCACTAAACCATTTTCTAGAGTATCGAGGTGCTCCTTAGCCTCCTCTATAAACAAACGCATTATTCGGTCTTGCTGATCTGACACGACAGTCCTCCTAACAATCTCAGCACCCTCCAGAAAGCACCCTCTTGGCGGGAGAAAACGCGACTCCTGGCTACAGTCGGAAGCTCCCATCCAAAACATTCTAGCCTGCCTCAGCTAGCAGACTCAAAATACGGGTGTTGGGGAAATCTTAGCTTTAAAACTGGTGCGGTGGAGATTGAGTCTAGAGTTCTGAGGGAGTATCGGGAGCAATTTCAATGCCCATTCCTTGTTTCATCATCTGCTGATCCGTAATCAAGTCGTTTAACTCCTTGACTTCGACGCCGATGTCTTGGCAAGCCTCTTTCAGTTCCCGCTCGAAGGTGTTGAGGTCGCTTCCGTAGCCGCAGAGCTTCGCGGCTGTGGCGATTCCTTGTTGGGCGTTAGCTTTGGCGCAGTCGATCAATTCAAGGCCTTTGAGGGGTTGGGAGGATGCCATAATTTCAAGCCACAATTTATCTTTTCTCCCACTCTACCTAGAACGTTGAGGTCGATCGATCTATCGAAAGGCATGAAAAATTCTGCCTGTGCTGCGTGTTGCCAATTCATAGTTACTTTTTGGGATTGCCTGCCAAGATGGCAGTAGTTGGGATTTTCTAACCTTTACTGTGCCTCACCTATATTGGGTCTTGGATGCAGGTACACACTAGACTCCAATTGCCAGCATTCGCTCTCAAGACTTGAAATTATCGGCGTTGCATCTGCGGTTTCCCGATCGATCGAAGATTTATGCAATAAGTCTACTATCTTCACCATGCAGTATGCCCGCAGCTACTACGGAATGAAAATTTAATAACTTTAGCGTCTGCTAAATAGTCGGAACTGCACGATAATTCCATTTGGGTAGATATTCAT
>NZ_JAUBVJ010000098.1:0-9492 GCF_036702785.1 Microcoleus sp. AR_TQ3_B6
TCTACTGAGGCATTCAGTGCCAGCATATTCGTTTGATTGGCTAAATCTGTGACAGCAGTAGAGATATTGCCAATCTGATTGGTTTGTTCGCTCAATCGCAAAATTTCTGCTGCGATTGCCCCGACATTTTCTTTCAATATTGTCATCGATTGTAGGGTTTGCTCTACTGCTAGGGTTCCCCTTTCAGTGATGTTTAAAGCTTGCCGTGCAGATTCAGCACCTGCTTGGGCAAGCTTGGCTGATTGTTGGGAAGCAGCGCCCAACTCATCCATTGTGATGGTCGTTTGATTTACATAGCTAGATTGCTGTGTGGCTGTGCGTTCCTGCTGTTCAACTGTGGCCGCAATCTCTGTGGAAGAACTGGCGATCGTATTCACTGCGTCACTAATTGTTTTAGCAATACCTGAAGAGATTAAAAAGGCAGCAAGTAAGGCGATCGCAATGCCTAAGACGGCACCAACCAAAACGGCAGCGACTAAAAATCTGATATTTTCTTCTGCGTTGGAAGTTGCAGCGTCCAAAATTTCATGTTCTTTTTCATTAAAAGAGCGATTTAATTCGTTAAATTCATTGATGATTAATATCCCTTTTTTTGTGGCAAAAACTTCTAGCGCTTCTTTTTTATTTCCTTGCTTGACTAAATTAATCATTTGTCCAGCAAAATCATCATATTGTTTTTGTAAGCCCATTAATTTTTGCAATCGCTCTTTTTGGCTGGGATTTTCAATCGTCTTGCCTAGAGATGCTGCTATTTCCTCAAATGTTTGTAAATCTTTCTGATAAGCATTTAAAAAATCTCCATCCTCGATCAGAATATAGCCCCTAGTATCTCCCACCATCTTGGCAAAGTAAAAACCCATATAATCTGTCCCTTCTATGGCAATAAGCGATATTTTTGTTTGTTTATATGACTCGGCTATCTTACTGGCGCTGGAGAAGACTGGCGCTACAAATCCTACAAATAAAGCAATGGGAACTGCATATCCGAGTAACATCCGGTTTCTCAGCTTTAAGTTGGCAAACATGACAAGATCTCCTTTTGGGTTAGGTACCTGAATTATCTGATTCTCAACCATTTACTCAGACTCATAAAAAAAAATCAGGCAAAAGTTAATATCCCACAAGCGATGCAGGTCGAAGTCTTGAGGATTGAGGGTTGTTTTGCCTGCTGCGATTTTGGATAAATCCTGTTTATTTGATTGTAGGGGGGAATTGAGGAACGAAACCCAAACACCGTCAAATTCACTCCCCCACTCGGACTTTCTCCTACTCTTGATTGGGATGCAAATCGATCGCATAAATGTTACAACCTAGTGAAGTGACCATATTCTGAACTTATGGAAATAGTTGTGACGCTGGTGCTCGGTTCGGTGCTGTTTGTCTGGGGAATGCGCGGAGGGCGGGTGTTAGTTCGATCGGGAGTGACGGCTAACGATTTGTTTAAGGGCAGAAGTTCGATCGCCCTAGCTTTTTTGGGTTTTTATATTGCCTTGCTGCTGCTGGCTCTAAATCTGCCTCAAATGCCAGCTTTGCCGATCGAGTGGCGCTTTCACGGCATGGCAGTTACTTGGACTTTGCTACGAGTGATGCTGATGGGAGTCTGCGGTATTGGCTTTACTGTAAGCTGGCAGACGGCGCGATCGCAAGTAATCGCAGTAATTTTAATTTGCTTGTTGGGATTGGCAGGATTTACCAGCGCCCAAGCCTATTTTCTGGCGCCAATTTACGCTGATTTAATAGATAATTTGCGGCCAAACGGTGTATTTCGGCAAACATCTAACAGCAGTTGCGCGCCGGCGGCGCTAGCAACTGTGTTGAGGGGTTGGGGAATGGATGCGACGGAATCGAGTGTAGCTAGGGAGGCCGGCACGAGTCGTTTGGGAACTTCGATGCCGCAGTTAATTGTGGCAGCAAGAGCTTTGGGAGTCAATGCGATCGAACTGGCGCCGACTTGGGAGCAAATTCAGCAAATTAATCGCCCCGGAGTGCTCGCAGTTTGGCTGTTTGACGGTCTTCGGAAGCTACCGCACGCGGTGGCTTTGCTGGGAATGAATGACAGTATTGCTGCTATTGGAGACCCGGCGCGGGGCAGGATTTTCTATTTAGATAGGGCAACTTTTGCCCAGATTTGGCGAGAGGAGTACGTGCCGATTTTCCGTTCAGCGGATATCTTGTTAAGTGACAAACAAGCTATTGACTATTTGAGTAAATTAGGATATAATAGCGGCAATTTAAAAGCCGACATTGAGCGCTTTCAAACAGATAAAAAATTGCAAGTCAGCGGCAAACTAGATAGGATGACTGAATTAATGTTGAGCGGCTCTTTTTTGGAGGGTGTGCCGAGATTGGATGGGAAATAGTTATTGAAAATTATCAAGCGCAGAGGTACTTTTGACCCAGAGGGAAGAGGAATCGTGCGGGTTTCCTGAAACAAATGATATAGTCGCCTGCATTAAAAGGATGGGGTGTCGGTTGTCCTTGTAGAATTTCAGCTAGAACTTGGGCAGCGTGCTGAGGGTTTTGAGCAGAAATAGAAAGGTGATGAATCATCCGAGTAACTCCATTAATCAGAGGAATTATATCATGTCCGGTCGATTATCCGACCTCAGGTAGGGGCCCGTGAGCCAACAATATCTGCCAACAATCTCCAATCTCAAAAACCCGCCCGGCCGGGATATTATGGTCAATCGATCGGACATGATATTACGCACAGACAACGTAATTATTTCATTGCGAGCTGTGCGAAGCAATCTCAAAGCCTTGTTAAACCGTTACAATGCGTCCCGGACTCAATCAATTAAACTTTGAATCAACGGGATTAGCTCATGAAACTGAGCCGAAACTAAACAGCGATTGATGGGTTTCACGAGCAGTTACTAAAAAACAGTTGATTCATTCGTTCAGAGTGATCGCAAAGATTCGATCGCCGAAGCACATCCTCAACAATGGCACCTTGGTAGCGTGGCAGCAGGAAATTAGCAATGTAACCGTAGGCAGTTGCATCTAATGTGGTGGGTTTATCTCCCATAAAAAACGGTTTGTCTGCCAGAAAGTCCGAAAGGGCTTGAAAATCAGCGCTGATTATCTGACTGATTTCTTGATGACTGTGACGACCGATTCCATGAGCTTGCATCTGAGAGATCATCGTTTTACGAAACTCTTCGGCAAAGGGTTCTGATACGTCTAGCGTCGCTTCAGGGAAAAGCGCCCGTGCAACCAATGAGCGATAGTGCGGCCAGTTTTCTTCTAGGCCAAAGCGAGTCTCCACCCCTCCCCAGTAGGTGTTTTCTTTGATCGTGCGGCGGAAGGCTAGAGAGGTAGCTCGCTCAACGGGAGTTAAACTAGCATCGAGATCGATTCCTTCTGTTTGCTTGAACATCTCAATGATTAGAAAAACATCACCGAGCGAGTTTCCCTGATAGTCGATGAAGGGAATTTTACCCTTGGGAGCAAGCTCAAAACTTTGTGCTGTGATAATCACCTTTTTGTAGGGCAGCTTTGCCATGCGGAGCCAAGTTTCAAGCTCTAGACAGGGTGGGCTGAGGCTGGGTAGTTCCTCAAAGGATGGTGCAGTGTACAAGGTAATCATTTTCAAGACCTCGTTTACGTTGCTAGATGATATCTGTTTCAATCCGATAAAGATTCGCCTGCTAGTCGTCGTGCTAACTTCAACTAATGATGAGCGATCGCGCTAATAAGTGCGGTTGCTTCGGAGTTGTACTCTGCGCTAATCGCCCTGGGTTGTCCCTTTGTAACAGGCCCTGCAGCTTTAATCAAATCGGCTGCCTTTTCACCAATCATGATGGTGGGTGCATTGGTATTTCCTGTAGTAATCGTTGGCATAATCGAGGCATCCACGACACGCAATCCCTCAACACCATGTACCCGCAATTGAGAATCTACTACGGCCATTGGATCGGTGCCCATTTTGCACGTTCCCACAGGATGAAAGTTCGTATCTGCCACTTTCCGAACATAAGCTTGGAGTCCTTCATCGCTAGTTACATCGGCACCGGGAGCAACTTCTTCGCCTCGGAACTCATCGAATAAATCGGTGCTGAACAACTCGCGAATGATTCTCGCGCCTAGCACCAACTTTTGCACCTCGGACTCATGCTCGAGATAGTTCATCCGAATGCAAGGTGAGTCTGTGGGATCGATCGAACGCAGGGTGACGCTGCCGCGACTCTGGGGATGATTCAAACAGGCTATGCTGACAAATCCCGGCCCTTTGTTTGGGTAGCCAGGAGGAACCCACAGCACTGGGCCTGAGGACAACTGTAAATCTGGCGCAGCATCTAAATTACCTTCTGTATGCAAAAACATTCCAGCTTCTGCCATATTGCTCGTTAGGGCGGGTTGCAAATCTTGAGTGGCTTGATGTGTCACTGGAACAGCGAGGTGATCTTGAAGGTTCTGACCCACACCGGGTAAATCAGCAACGACGGGAATATTGAGGGAAAGCAAGTATTCTGCATTGCCAATTCCAGACAACATCAGCAGTTTAGGTGAGTCGAAGGCACCCGCTGACAGAATTACTTCCCGATCGACATAAACTTGGTGCAGCGTTCCTTCAAGCAGATACTCTAACCCAACCGTGCGCGTTCCTTCAAACAATAGGCGAGTGACTAGCGCACCAGTTTGCACGGTTAAATTAGGGCGATCGAGAATTGGCACTAGAAATGCTGCTGCTGCACTGTGTCGCTTCCCATCTTTGATAGTTAATTGATACAGTCCTGCACCTTCTTGTTGTGCGCCGTTGAAATCGGGGTTGATAGCATAGCCGATTTGCGCTGCTGCTTCGATAAATCGCTGTGAGGTGACGGCAGTTGCGATCGTATCGGTAACGCTCAAGAGTCCATCAACACCGTGAAATTCGGACGCGCCTCGCTGCTGATTTTCTGATTTCTTGAAGTAGGGCAATACATCCTCATAACTCCAGCCGGGATTCCCTAATGCTTGCCAACTATCGAAATCCAGCCGATTTCCGCGAATGTAGACCATGGCATTGATCGAACTGCTGCCACCGACAACTTTTCCGCGCGGCTGAAATATTTTGCGTCCGTGGAGATACGGTTCTGGTTCTGTGAAATATGCCCAGTCCACTTCAGTTCCCAGTAAGCCGATCCAGCTTACTGGAACTTGAATTTCTGGTTTAGTAGCCCGATTACCCGCTTCGATCAACAACACGGTGGTTTCAGGATCTTCTGTCAGACGATTGGCAACAACACAACCTGCCGAACCTGCACCAATCACAATGTAATCGTATTGATTCATGATATTTTCCTCTTATATTTTTACAGTAGCTCGCAGCTTGGCTACGCCTCAGCGTTTTTGACAGTTAGGAACAGTTGAATCCCCCTTTAGAGGTTCAGACAGCTTCACTTCCCATCCAGGTAAATTCCACCAATTAACTCGCTTATTCGGCTGAATCCAGAAGTTTAGTTGTGCGATCTTGCCCTCCTCAAATCTGAGTGTGGGAAAGGTAGGATAACTGGTATCATCGGTTTCGCGATAAGTGCGTCCCATGTAATTTATGCAGGTCGTTAATCCGTCAGTAATTCCCAATTCTTCCACTCCTTTTCCCTTCAATTTAGCATCATCGTAGCTAAAAGAACCGTTGAATGTATTGCCCGCTAACCCGCCTTTGGTAACAGTGATGGTGAAATCGTAGGTTACGGGAACTGCGTAGGCTTGGGTTGCAGTTACAACTGTGCTCAGAAGAGTCGAGGCGATCGCCACCGAGAGTTTTGAAATTGCGGGCACACTCGCATCCCGAAAAAGAACAACACTAAAAATTTCGCTTTCAAGCATCTGGAAACTCCTTGATTACACTTCTCTAGTAAGTGATTTGCCGGATATGATATCATAAGTAATCACTTAAATGCGATCGCAGCAGACTACCAACCCAACAAAACTTACCGTTTCTGGTGAATAGTGTATACTTTTTTGGTACAGTAAACCCCAACAAAAAACCCTCGTCTTTAATCGCCCAAAATTAACTGAGTAGATTTAACCACATTCATTCCCGCCGCCGCAAATCTTTGAAAAGCTGCATTTGCTTGTTCCGTAAAATCAACAACACCCGGAACAACCACAGGCGAAGTGCAATCTTCCAGTAAATAAACCTTCTTAGCTAACTTCCTATCTCGCGCTAAAATTTCAGTCAGCAAATCATCAATCGTCCAAGCAACGCAGTGACTTTTCGCCTGTCCCGCAATAATTATCGCATCAAAACCTAGCAACTTATCAATAAAAGAAGCATTTTTTTGAGCAATAGAATTGCCATCCGGCCCCTCTAACACTTCCGGCCGCAAAACAGAATAGTTTTCGGTTAGCGGATTCCCGCCTTTGATTTCAAAAAGTGCTTGGCTGTTGCGGGCGATGCTGTGAAAAAATATTGCTTCTTCCACGGCGGAAACCAGGGCGTGTCCGATGCCGCCCAGCATTGAGTGATACGGCCAAATTGTCAGGGGATATTTGCCCTCGTCGCTGAGTTTCTGCACGTAGTGGAGTGCGTGTTTTTGCAGTGCCGAATAGTTACCGTTAGCGATACTGTGGGCGACGGCGGGATTGACTTTCCAGATGCCTTGCTGCACGTCTTCTAAAGTAATTAATGTGGCGGCTGGGAGGGGGTGTTCGCCAGCTTCATTTATCCAAAAAACTGGATGAAAAATTTGCATGGCGGTGTGGGTGTCCATTGTCGGCGCAATGGTTGTAATTGCGTTTAAATTGCGGTAGATAAATTCGCACAGCCGCAGGTTGTCCTCGACAGCACCGCTACCGGAACGCCCGCCCACAAATAGTTCAAATTCGGGCAAGCAAAAGGTATTTTGGGCGTCGATTATCAGCAAACAAATCTGATTTTTGTCGCTGGCGGCGGGCTGGATGCTGTATTGTTCCGCCCATTTTTTAGCTTCAGCGGCGCGTTCTTGGTAGGGAACTCGCCAGACTTGGCTGACTTTTTTGGTGTCGAAATGCTCGGGGATGGGGAGTTGGGTTTGTGCTGTCATGGCTGATTTATTGGGGTGAGTTATCGGATTTTAGATTTTAGATTTTAGATTTTAGATTGAATAGTAGTATAATCCTAAGAGCTATTTGCGGGTGAGTCATGCCAATCAAACAAATTCTAGATTTTGCTAGGGGAAGTTTTAAACGAATATTATTGCTTTTTTCGCTCTCCGCTTTAGTTGCTATCTTAATTCTAGCAATTAGGTCTTTTTATGTTCAAGATTTTTTAAGAAATGTCTTAATACAGATCGAGCATCTAGGGGCTTGGGGCCCAGTAGCTTTTATTGTCACCTACAACCTAGCTACGGTCCTATTTATACCTGGTTCTGTGTTGACTCTGGGAGGCGGGGTGATTTTTGGTCTGTGGTGGGGTTCTGTTTACGTGTTTGTCGCGGCAAGTTTAGGTGCTACGTTTGCTTTTCTGATCGGGCGATACTTGTCGCGCGATCGCGTGGTAAAATATATGGAAGCTCATCCTAAGTTTAAAGCTCTCGATCGCGCAGTTTCCCAAGAAGGATTAAAAATAGTTTTTTTGACTCGTCTCTGTCCTTTATTTCCGTTTAATTTATTAAATTACGCTTTAGGGATTACTCAGGTTTCTTTGAAAGATTATGTGCTAGGTTCCTTCGGCATGATTCCGGCAACAATCTTGTATGTTTACTCGGGTTCTTTGGTAGGGGATATAGCTGCGATATGTACGGTTAATCGGCCTGTCAATCCCCAAGCTGAAGCTGCAAAATGGTTGATTAATATCATCAGTTTTATGGCTGCGGTCGCTGTTACTGTCTATATCACTCGGATTGCTCGCAAGGCTTTGGATGAAACTATTTAATTAGGAGAATTTGCCCGTGTCGCAGTCAAAAGTCGATCGCGTAACAGTCCCCCCGATGGACGAACACAACCAGAAATTAGTCTCCTATTTGCATCCGCCCGATTGGGTAAATCCGCAGGCGGCTAGTTCTTATAATTTAGTAGTAATTGGCGCCGGACCAGCCGGATTAATTGTGGCTGCCGGTGCCGCAGGTTTGGGCGCGAAAGTTGCTTTAATTGAAAAACATTTAATGGGCGGCGACTGTTTGAATGTCGGTTGCGTGCCGTCAAAAGCTTTAATTCGAGCGTCCCGCACTGTCGGCGATATCTGGAATGCCAGTAAATTTGGCGTTCATGTTTCTGACAGTGTAGAAGTGGATTTTGCCGCCGTGATGGAACGGCTGCGCCGCATCAGGGCGGGAATCAGCGATGTTGATTCTGTTCAACGCTACCAATCCAAATTAGGCGTCGATGTTTTCTTAGGTTCCGGTCGTTTTACTAGCAATTCTACCATAGAAGTTGCAGGTCAAACTCTCCGCTTTAAAAAAGCAGTAATTGCCACAGGTGCCAGGGCGCTACAACCGCAAATAACAGGGTTGCACGAAGCTGGATATCTGACAAATGAAACTGTCTTTAACCTCACAGAAAGACCTCAGCGTTTGGCAGTAATTGGCGCAGGGCCGATCGGCTGCGAATTGGCTCAAGCCTTTCGCAGGCTGGGTTCGGAAGTCGTATTGCTGCACAAAAATGCTCAGATTTTAGACAAAGAAGATGCGGATGCTGCTAAAATCGTGCAGCAGGCTTTTGTACGCGAAGAAATTCAACTAATACTAGAATCCCAAATAGAGCGCGTTGAGAAAACAAATGCAGGTAAAGTAATTTATTATAAATCTCAAGGTAAGGAAGCATCGGTAACAGTAGATGAAATTATTGTGAGTATAGGGCGATCGCCCAACGTCGAAGGATTGAATCTCGAGGCTGTCGGTGTCGAATACGATACACAAACTGGCGTCTTTGTCAACGACAACTTGCAAACTACTAATCCCCGCATTTATGCCGCCGGCGATATTTGCATGAAACATAAATTTACTCACGCTGCTGATTTTGCCGCGAGAATGGTGATTCAAAACACTCTATTTTTCGGGCGCAAAAAACTCAGCGCTTTGACGATACCTTGGTGTACTTACACAGATCCGGAAATTGCGCGCGTCGGATTGGGCGATCGCGAGTTGCAAGCCGCAGGGATCGATCTCGATACGTTTTTGATTCCTTTCGATCGAGTCGATCGGGCAATTATTGACGGCGAAGAAGAAGGATTTGTGAAAATTCACGTCAAAAAAGGCAGCGATAAAATATTAGGTGCAACTATTGTAGCGCGACACGCGGGCGATATGATTAGCCAGATTACTTTGGCAATGGTTAACAATATTGGTTTGGGAAAGATTGCTAGCACAATTCACCCGTATCCGACACAAGCTGAGGCAATTCGGAAAGCGGGAGATGCTTACAATCGGACTCGTTTGACTCCGTTTGTGAAAAATTTGTTTAACCGCTGGCTGGCTTGGACGCGATAAGTAAATAATCTCAAATCTGTTAGCATCGGAATTATTCCTATCTCTCTTCTTTTCATCTGCGTGAATCGGCGTGAATCCCTTGTCATCTGCGGTTTAC
>NZ_JAUBVJ010000098.1:9592-28711 GCF_036702785.1 Microcoleus sp. AR_TQ3_B6
CAGATGAGGGCAGATAAACACAGATTAACGCAGATGAATTAGATCGATAGCATCGGAATTATTCCTATCTCTCTTCTTTTCATCTGCGTGAATCGGCGTGAATCCCTTGTCATCTGCGGTTTACATTTTCTTTTTTTTACCGCAGATGAGGGCAGATAAACACAGATTAACGCAGATGAATTAGATCGATAGCATCGGAATTATTCCTATCTCTCTTCTCGGCATCTGCGTGAATCGGCGTGAATCCCTTGTCATCTGCGGTTTACATTTTCTTTTTTTAAGCGCAGATGAGGGCAGATAAACACAGATTAACGCAGATGAATTAGATCGATCGCGCAAACAAACTCTGCCTTAAAAATCCCCTTCATCTACTTGGAATACTGTCAATCCCAAGCCTCTCCACATATCAACTACTTGCTGGCGATCGTCCAAAACAAATTTAATGTTATATTTCCCTTCCATATGCTGCCGATACAACTCTTCCTTCATAATCGCATCCTTCCTCATATCTCCGGTTTTTCGCAGATAAAGAGCGGCATAATTGACTTCATACTGCTGCAACCATTTTTCAGTTTGAGGCTGACAGTCATCTGTGCGGCCCGACACTACAATAATATGGGCGCTGGACTGCCACTTGCGAACGGTATCTAAAACTGGCGGATTGGGCAAATCGCGATCGCACGTCGAAGCATCAAAAGGATTTCTGCCGTTGAGAAGTGCCAGCGTACCGTCCATATCAACAATAATTGCATCCGGCAAATCCGGGTTATATTCCGGCGGCTTAACGGGAACCCGCACGTACTTATTGTACATCTTCAGGATCACCTCTTTGCCCACCGAATTAAGCCTTTTCAAATCCCGTTTAATACATTCCTCAACCGGAACTTGCAGGAAAGAATCATTAACTTCCACAATGGCTTTACCTTTAACTAACTGTTTGATATGCTCGATGTGAGGTCCAAAATTAGTATCATCAACAATGACGTGCTTGCCGCTTTCCAAAGCCATCAAAATAATCGTATCTCTCAACTGCAAAATAAACTTTTCATTCGCTGGCGACCAATGAGAAGCGTGAGCCATTTCTCTGAGCAAATCTTTATTGCTACGCACCCATTTTGCAGGTTCAGAAAGCAGCAATTCCCTAGCAAATTGAGATTTTCCTGAAGCTGGTAAACCGACAAGTACAATAACTCTTTTCATGGTAATTAGAAGGAAGAAGGAAGAAAGAAGAAGGAAGAAGGAAGAATGCTCATACAGCAAACTTTTTAGCTGTATCTTAGGTTTAATTAGGTGCATTTCTTTCTTCGGTTCGCTAAAATATAATGTTACTCTTCGTTCGTAGTGAGGACTAAAGTCGTCATTCAAGAAACGACTGTAGTCGTTACTACAAACCTAGATGGATGTAATCTAAACCCAATAGCTCTTCTATTTTATGGATCGTAACATCACGGAGAGCTTCTTTCACTCCCGCAACTCTTCGGGCCCGCAAAGAAAACAAAATCCCGGAATACGGCAAATGTTTCACAGCTAATGCAAAATCTTTCTGAACTTCGATATGTTCGTGCTGTCGGTAAGCTTCCTCGATTTCTGCAACTAAAGATTGATATTTGTCCTTAACTTGTTGATACAACTCACTCCACTCAGGAAAATAAGCTAAAAACTCTTCTCCTTCATTAGTTAAAACAATTTCTATCAGGCGGCGGGTGGAAAACCCTTCGCGCAGATGGGAAATCGCGACATATTGCGGAGACTTAACTTTAACTCGGTTGAAGTTAGCGTCGCAGATAATATACCCTTCCGAATTCATCGGATCTAAATGTTGAGCCGCTTCGATAACTTCTTTCCAGCTAGTTAAGGGATAGGATGCGACCACTTCCCATCCGTATTTATTTGCCCAAATACTCGGGTCGGTTTCTAGCAGCGTTTGAGTGTTGCGCACCCCGTGCAGAACGATTTGATTGTTTTTGGGCTGGACAACTATTCTATTGTAAGGCGTCATCAATTCAAAGATAAAACACTGGTCGGTTTCTTCGGGCAATTGATATCCCAATTCTTGCCAGACTTTCCAAAAAAGTTCGGCAAAGCTGAATCCAAAACCGTTAACTTCGCCGGCGGCGTCGGGAGTGCCGCTAGATTGCACTCTCCATTCTCCCTTGTAAAAATACAGTACAATCAGAGAACCGTCTAGTTTTTCATAAACTTTGGCATGACTCCAATCAATTGCAGCGGCGTGAATTTCTCCGTAATTAAAAAATTTGTCGTAGGGATAAGAAACTATCTGCCAATCTTGAGATGAATCTAAAATAATGCCTCGGGACTGCTGGACTATTTTTTCGCCCAGGGGAGATTCTATCTGCGAGTATTTCAGACAGACTAGCTCGGGATATTGGCGGTGGCGGGTAACTTTGATATGATAAGTTTCGGACAAGGTTTCCAATCCGTGCTGGCGTAAATAATCTTGCAGTTCCACGTTCTCTTCCTAAATTTGTCGTCTTTTATATTTTATCGGGAACTGCCGATTTTAGTGAAGGTGTAAAAATTTTTAAACTTGCTTTTTTTCGGAATGCCTATTGTGAGCTTTGTATTTTGGAGTATCGTTGTAAATAGGTGAAGGCGCTTTACCGCCCAACTGGACTGTTTAGACATCAAGGAAAAAAACAGTGAACAATAAATTATTACTTTTGGCGACTTCGGCGTGTGTATTGACTGCTTTATTACCTGTATCGCGAGTTTTTGGTGCGTCCGAATTGTCGCAGCGACCGCCGGAAACCAAATCTGTTGCTGTAGCGGGTACGGCTGTTCCGGTAAGTCAAATTTTGCAAAAGTTAAAAGGCAAAACAAAAGTCCCCATTTTCCTCCCCAGCCGGCTTCCTATTCCGGACAAGCTTTACTATCAAAGCGAAGCGAAAACGGACAGCTATACTATTTCTATGGAGTATACACCAGATTGCCGAGGTGCGGGAGCTTGCTCTTTTGGGGAAATTCGAGGTCAGAAAGGCGGTGAGTTTTCTAGCAAAGTAGAAGGGATAACTAAGACTTTAAAAAATGTTCAACTGGCTGACGGAGTGCAAGGAGTTTTTCACAATGGTTGCGGGGCTTACTGCACAGCAACTCTCGAGTGGAAAAGTCAGGGTTTTATGTATACCGTAGCAATTAAGAACGGACGGGAATCTGATTTAATTTTAATAGCAAATTCTGCTATTCAAGCTGGGAAGCATTAAGTTTTGTAGTCGGGGACGCACAAATTCTATCTGTAGGGTGCTCCGTGCGTACCTTACCGTTATTGTATGATATATCTTAACTCGCATTCGCCTCTTACAAGATGCTATGGTTTTTTGGCGCTTACTTAGTTAGGGGGAAATCAGGATGAGGGGAAGATGGCTATTTGCGGCGATTTTGGCTGGTGTGGTGACTGCTTTTACGATCGCACTTTTGACACCAAATCCAGCGTTAGCAAGGACAGAACTCTCGATAACAGAAATCCGGTGGTTTAATTTTTCCCCTGAAGATAGCTGGCAACCGATACAATTTATTGTACCCGATCGCAATACTGCAAAATCTGCCGGCGGCCACAAGTTGCGGTTGTACGATGTTCATATTGCCAAGATGTTTGAGATTTCTCATTTTTTGTGCGATCGCGATCGGGCTTCTGAGGGGTACGATTGGTCTTATGAAGCGGAAAATGGCAATATTGAGATGGGACGCTTCAAAATTAGCTGCAATCTCGCCCAGTCCATAGCAGCAGCTTACGGG
Source organism: Microcoleus sp. AR_TQ3_B6 (assembly GCF_036702785.1). Taxonomy (NCBI): domain Bacteria; kingdom Bacillati; phylum Cyanobacteriota; class Cyanophyceae; order Oscillatoriales; family Microcoleaceae; genus Microcoleus; species Microcoleus sp. AR_TQ3_B6. The sequence continues at coordinate 13,346 of NZ_JAUBVJ010000098.1, forward strand.
TTAGGGAAACCCGAAATTTCAGTCATTCGCCGCAACTTCAACCTGAAAAACGGCGGCCCTTCTCTTGCGATAGAAAAATATTCGATTCCCACTCTGAACATTGCTAAAAATAGAGTTTTGCAGTGGAGGGATTTTGTGCAAAAGTTTCCCCCAATACCCGATAAGTCAGGTGAAAACCAAGCTAACAGTATTTTTCCTGCGAGTAACATCTTTCGGCAAATCAAAGGCAAAACGCGAGTGCCTGTTTTTCTTCCGAGTAGACTTCCTTTATCTGACATTCAGCCAGTTGATTTTGATGTGCAAGCAGGTTCCCACGGTTACATTGTGGGAATGTATTTAGGCAAAGGATGCCGCGCGGGAGCCTGTTATTTTGGCACAATCGAAGCTAAAAGAAATGAACCGTTTTCGCCTCCTTCGCAATTCCCACAGGATACTTACAGAAGCATTGAATTGGCGGGCGGATTCAGGGGTATTTATTTCAATAATTGCGGTGCTTACTGCACTGCTTTTGTTGAGTGGCAAAGGCTGGGGGTGCTGTACCGAGTCACAAGGAAAAACGGCCGACAGCAAGAAGTTGTCCAGATAGCAAATTCTGCACTTCAAGCAGGGCAGCGTTAAATTTTGCTGGGAAATGGAAAAGATACGCGCGAGCCAAGCTATCCCGAACGCGCGTGCCTTCGGGCAGGGTAGGGAATCGACCTTTTTCACTCCTCATAAACTTTATTCTGGACAAACTGAATGGTCGCGGTCAAACCAAATGATGTAGTAAACAGACTGAACGCGAAACCCAAATATCCGTTTTTTATCATCAATTCGCATTTCGGATAACCTCGCATCTTCAGGAATATCGTCAGGCAAAGTCGGATGGTTGTCAATCAACTTATAACCCGTTCCCACTGATTCACCTGGTTTTTTTGAGCCGTGACATCTGATTTGGGCCCAAGTATATTTCTCAATTTTCTTTAGTCCTTCAATTAGGTCATTGATTTCTGATGATGTCCACTTAGACAAAACCCAACGATTTTTATCTGCATAGGTAAATCTGAAGCTAGGATGCTCATCATCTGCACTGCTTGGTCGATTTAACTGAGTTGCTTGCTCTGGAATTCTACTTGGTTGCTTTTTTTGAGAGGGCTTTAGTATTTGACTTTTTTTCCCCACTTACGCCTCCACAAAAGGTGCATAGTAGGATTTCATATCCTCGTGGGAGATGATTTTAGTTGATTTTTCAGCAGGTTCTAATCCCTTGCGGGCGTTTAACCAAGGCATCTCTGAGTGCGTTAACTCGACCAAATGTTTAGCACTTAATTCTCCATAAGCATTCCAAACTTCTTCGAGGACTTCGAGTTCATCTTCCTGAAATTCTTTTTCAAAATTATCGGGAGCGGGAATATCCTTGTATTGGTAAGCTTTGTATTCATTCCAAACATCGCGGACAACTGGGCCGGAAACCCAAGCTTCAATATCTCCATCAAATAGCGGCTGGCTTCTAAAGACTAAACTCCAAGCTTGTGCATAATACACCAGCTTTTGCAGTTTCAGAGCAGAAATGGTATCGCCTGCTTCTCGATCGACACGACATAAAAAGTAACGAGCTACGTCAAGAGCACTTTTCATAGTTTTAGGATTTTAGTAATTTGACAAATTCACTTTTGATGGTAAGCTATTTGGTGGCTTTAGAAGTACGATCGCAATTACGATCGCTCTTTTCCCCTCGCAACTACATTTATCTCCCCCATCCCGCAACCTTTGAGCTAATTCTTTCTCGCTGCTGTTGAGCTAACTGCTCAGGCAAACCAGGTTCATCCGGCTCGACCCTAGGTAAATCTTACATCGCCTGCCGCCTTTGCTTCGGAATGTCGATCGCCTGGAGTGCAAGCGACGCCCAATGCTGGATGGGAAACATCATCAAGACTCACTGCTACTGGCGGTCATACAATTTTAGATTTGAGATTTGAGGTTTTAGATTGGCAATGGCTTATTATGTAAAGGTTTGGAGCTTGCCTACCGTTGCATCCTTTTTTCAAACAGGCGCTCAAAATCTGGTACTTCTATTTTATCACGCGAATTATCCCAACCAGCAATTAAAGTCCCCACCTGCGGTACGCTAGATCAGGTGAATATATTGGCTGATTTCAAGCTATCCTCCGATCGATCTTATGTCCCCAACCACATCTGCCCCTTCCCGAACAGTTCGCATTGGTTCCCGCAAAAGCCAACTCGCTCTCGTGCAAACCCACTGGGTGCAAGAACAGCTACAGAAACACTTCCCGGAACACACTTTTGAAGTCCACACCATGTCCACCCAAGGCGACATAATTCTTGATGTCGCCCTCGCTAAAATTGGCGATAAAGGACTTTTCACCAAAGAATTAGAAACGGGAATGATTAACAATGAAACGGACTTTGCCGTTCATTCCCTCAAAGATTTGCCTACCAATTTACCCGAAGGTTTAATCTTAGGATGCGTCACCGAACGGGAAAATCCCGCTGACGCCCTGGTAGTTCACTCTAAGCACAAAGACAAGCAACTCGACACCCTCCCAGAAGGTTCAGTAATCGGTACTTCTTCCCTGCGCAGGCTGGCTCAACTGCGGCACCATTTCCCTCATTTTGAATTTAAAGATATTCGCGGCAATCTCAATACTCGACTCGCTAAATTAGATGAGGGCGGTTACGACGCGATTATTTTAGCAGTTGCGGGATTGGAAAGATTGGGAATGGGCTCACGCATCCACCAAATTATCCCTGCAGAAATCTCCCTTCACGCCGTCGGACAAGGTGCTTTGGGCATTGAATGCCGCGCCGGAGATACAGAAATCATGACAGTGATTAAAGCTCTCGAACACTCGGAAACCGCCCAAAGATGTTATGCTGAACGCGCATTCCTGCGGGAATTAGAAGGCGGCTGTCAAGTGCCGATAGGCGTCAATACCAAAATAGAAAACGGTCAATTAACCTTAACCGGAATGGTATCGAGTCTCGACGGCAAGCGATTCGTCAAAGATACTGTTTCCGGCGCCGCCGAGACTGCTGAACTGCTGGGAATTGACCTCGCTCACCGCCTGCGCGAACAGGGAGCTAGTGAAATTTTGGAGGAAATATTTGCCCAAGTTCAGCGCGGTTCCTAAACCCGATCGGCATCTATTTGTCAATGCTTTAACACGCGATATATCGCCTTTTGTAAAATAAAGATAACAGGCGGTTCGCTTTTGCTTTCACAGGTACACGAGCAGTATGTTTGTAGATTTTTGATGGGATTTTAGATGGGACTTACTAACCAGACCTCAGAAACCCGGTTTGTTCTATATCGGGTCGTCAAAGCAAGGATTTTCGCTGAGTCAGGGTTCAATATCGTAAGTCCTATTAGAGCATAAAATTGACCCTCGGTTTCAAAAAAATCTGAGTAATTTAGGACGCTCCGCACGGGTGGAGGTTTCGATATAGGAACCAAGATTGCTCGCAGAAATCAAGGTTTTTTCGTAAGTCCTATAATTCTCAATATACCCATCCAAAATCTACAATCAAACATCCGAAATTAATCAGCAATTTATTTCAGGGAAAGGGCAAATATGAGCGTTAGGGAAACTCAAATAAAGCTGGAAGTGAAAAAAGTTCAGCAACTTTATCGCAAAATGCAGGCAGACCAAAAAGCTTTGCAGCAGCAATTGAAAGAGTTGAAAACTCAGGCAGGAAATTTGTCGGATGTAGTCGAGCAAGTCTTGCCGTCCGTAGTTTCGGTTTACGTCATGGATTGGGATACACAAGAAGAGATTTCTTCAGGGAGTGGCTTCTTTGTATCGCCGGACATAATTGTCACGAACTATCACGTTGTCGAAGATATTGCCGATGAAGATTACTTTTATGAAGAAGATGAAGTCGAAGAGGTTTTAGTGGAAACTCACGACGGAAAATTGAGATTGGCAGAAGTGGTGTTTACTGGTAATGCTGAAGAAGATTTAGCTTTGCTCTTAATTAGCGATTTAACCTTCAACCCGGAAACAGGCGAACAAGTGCCATCTCCCCACGAATATCCTCCCCTAGAGTTGTCTTTCGATGTGAAAGTGGGAGATAGAGTAATTGCTGTGGGTAATCCTTTGGGGCAGTTTGCTTCAACTGTAACTCAAGGTATTATTAGTGGAATTCGCGAACCAGAAGAGTATGAAGAAGGCGAGGAAGATGATGAGGTTGCTGAGGTGAAGGTGTTGCAAACTGATGCAGCGATTAATCCGGGAAATTCCGGCGGGCCGCTGATTAATATGGCCGGTCAAGTGGTTGGGGTGAATACGTGGGGATGGGAAGATGCTGATAATATTAATTTGGCGATCGCCTCTGAAGCTTTGGATGATTTCTTAGCGGGATTTGAAGAAACTTTTGAGGAGGATTCTCAGAATTAGTCGGGAGTTGTCGGTAATACAGCAGATTGCAGATTTATCAAGTACACCCGCCGATCGATCGAGCCCCGTAGGGACACGGGACACTCGCCGTGTCTAAAGCTGCACTTAATAAACCTGGAATACGCTGTATGTGCTTCGGGCGATCGCACTTTTTATCAGAGGGGATGTTCAAGGCGATCGCTATTTCCTTAACTCAATTGGCGTAAGTCCCACGCTGTAATTGTACTCAATTGGGCCTTGGGATATAAGCCAAGCAATGTATATGAAAAAGAGCGACAATTTACTGTTTCTCTAGCAAAAAAACTTGTAAGATATAAGTGGTTGCGACCCACCCACTCGACTGCAAACAACAGGTCACAGTAGCAGTAGTATGCTTGACCTTGGATAACTGCGATAGAAAGGGGGAAAAAACAGACCGCTGGGAAAGCAAGGTAACGCCCTACAGTAAAATATAAACCATGTTTGTTGTAAGAAAACAGTTTTTGGTCTTGGGAAACAGGACTTCTGCGTGGGTTCCCGAAGAAGGGATAAAGGCTGCAAAGCTTTCTTATTCAGTGTCAGACTCGGATCGTCTTCAGTGACGAATCTCATTAATGAGATACCCAATAGAGCAACGGCAGATGATACACGAAGCCTACACGCTCACCGAAGGTCAGTGCTAGGTATTGTAAAACTTCGTTGAATTTATAAGCAATTATAAACAATGGTAGTATGATATTATCATGGTGGTCGAGTGAACTACACATAGGTAAAAAAATGGAAGCCTTAAATGCAGCTAACAGAAAGGCACATCATTAAATACACGGAACATCGTTTCACTGAAATTGATGCACTAGCTTTTAAATCAAAAAATCTCTCCAATGCCGCCAACTACGTCATTCGTCAGAGTTTCATTTATGGATGGGGCTATGTCGGCTACAACGAAATGAACCGCTTAAGGAAGTCTCACGAAGCGTACAAGGCTTTACCTGAATCGGTTAGCCAACAAATCTTAATGGTGTTGGACAAGAATTGGAAATCATTCTTTGAAGCAGTCAAAGCTTACAAAGTTGATGACTCTAAATTTACGGGTCGCCCAAAATTGCCGTTGTACAAGGATAAAGCTAAAGGGCGAAACATTCTCGTTTACACGATTCAAGCTATTAGCACCAAGCAGCTAAGAACAGGAATTATTAAACTTTCGGGTTGGGAGTTTTTAATTAAGACTAAACTGAACCCCGCTCGTATTTGCCAAGTTAGGCTTCTAAATGCGATTCCTATGTAATTGAGGTAATTTATAATGAACCGGAGTCCACCGTTAGTAACGACAATTTCGTAGCTAGTATTGATTTAGGACTAGATAATTTAATGGCGCTAACTTTAAATCAACCGGGATTTACCCCTATGTGGGTTAACGGGCGACCGTTGAAATCGATTAATCAATTCTACAACAAACGCTCTTGACAGTTGCAATCCCAGTTGAAAGGGAGTCGCAGAACATCGCCTCGGATTCAACGTTTAACTCGCTGTCGCCATCAAAAAGTTGATAATTACTTACCTCATACCAGTCGCCTAATTATTGACATTTTAACTGTCAAACAGATTGGGACGTTAGTAATCGGTAAGAAGGCACAGTGGAAAACTGAAATTGAACTAGGGAAGCCTACCAACCAAAACTTTGTCAGCATTCCTCACGCTCGATTAATTGAAATGTTGGAATACAAAGCTCGATTAGTTGGGATTACGGTAATTCTGCAAGAAGAATCTTATACTTCACGAGCCAATTTTTTGGGTTTAGCTCCAATCCCTGTTTATGGAAAAACCGATAAAGACCCTGTGTTCACTGGCAAGCGAATCAAGAGAGGTTTGTACAAAACATCAGTCGGCCAATTAATTAATTCTGATGTCAACGCCGGGTACAATATTCTCAGAAAGGCAATCCCAAATGCGTTTAGCACTCTTGATAGGGAGCTGCGTAGTTGGGCCGAGGCGGGTCAATCCGCTTAAAGTAAAAATGAAAGGGGAGGGGCTTAACGCCTCCCATGTCATGTGCAATAAATGACTATACTTTTACCAGCTATTTCACTCTAGACTAACTACCTCAAGGAACACAAGAAAATAATGCGCATTTTATTTGTATCCGCCGAAGCAGCACCCCTAGCCAAAGTGGGAGGTATGGGCGATGTCGTCGGCGCTTTGCCTAAATTTCTGCGGCGCATGGGACACGATGTCCGCATCTTCATGCCCTACTACGGTTTCATCCCCGACAAAATGGATGTTCCCAAAAAACCTGTTTGGGATGGGGGGGCCATGTTCCAAAATTTTTCGGTCTTTGAAGGTGTTTTGCCGGGAACCGATGTACCTTTATACTTATTGCAACATCCATCTTTCTTGCCCCGCCGCATTTACGGCGGTGTAGATGAAGATTGGAGGTTCACTTTATTTGCCAATGCTGCGGCTGAATTTGCCTGGAATCACTGGAAGCCCCAAATTATCCACTGTCACGACTGGCATACCGGGATGATACCTGTTTGGATGAGCCAAGACCCGGATATCAGCACGGTTTTTACTATTCACAATTTAGCTTATCAAGGGCCGTGGCGCTGGCGTTTGGAGCAGATGACTTGGTGCCCTTGGTATATGCAAGGTCACAATACAATGGCTGCAGCCGTACAGTTTGCCGATCGAGTAAATACAGTTTCGCCGACTTACGCCGAGCAAATAAAAACCCCAGCTTACGGGGAAAGTTTGGAAGGTTTGCTGTCTTACCTGGGCGGCAAGGTTTCGGGCATTTTGAACGGAATTGATACAGAATCTTACAACCCGGAAACAGACAAGTACATCCATCAACAATTCAGTGTTGATACTATTGAAAAGCGCCCAGCTAACAAAATTGCCCTGCAAGAAGAAGTCGGTTTGGAAGTGAATAAAGGTGCCTTTTTAATGGGCATGGTGACGCGGCTGGTAGAACAGAAGGGGCTGGATTTGATTATTCAAATGCTCGATCGCTTCATGGCCTATACCGACGCTCAGTTTATTGTACTCGGAACGGGCGATCGCTACTACGAAACCCAACTCTGGCAAATGACAGCCCGCTATCCCGGTAGGATGTCCACCCAATTACTCTACAACGACGCCCTCTCCCGGCGCATTTACGCAGGCTGCGACACCTTCCTGATGCCCAGCCGTTTCGAGCCCTGCGGTATCAGCCAAATGCTCGCCCTCCGCTACGGGTGCGTACCAATGGTGCGCCGCACCGGCGGTTTAGTCGATACCGTTTCCCACAACAACCCGATCGACAATACCGGTACAGGTTACTGTTTCGATCGCTACGAACCCCTAGACTTGTTCACCTGCATGATCAGAACTTGGGAAGGTTTCCGCTATAAAGATAAGTGGAAAGAACTGCAACAGCGCGGCATGAGAGAAGATTTTAGCTGGGATATTTCGGCCCGGAAATACGTCAAGTTGTACAGCGAGATTTTGGGGCTGCCCCCAGAAGAAACTGCACCGGAACCAGAGCCAGAATTGATCGTTGGTAAGGGTTAATCTGAGTAAGGTGCGTCAGTCGGTGTTTGATTCGACTGAATCGAGGGACGGCTGACGCACCCGAAAGCTTAGTAACGCGCATCAGTGGGTTTTTGATTCAATTTAATCGATCGACTGACTGCTGACTACTGACACATTAATCAACAAATAAATCGAGAGGTAAATGACCGTAAGTTCCGCTAACTCCACCTTCTGAGGAAGATTGGCACGACACCAAAACGCCCCGGTAAGTTCCGGGATAGCCGTCCACATAATACGACCCCTTCAAAGTATTGAACTTAATATAAACCGAACCAGCAAATCCCGAAAAAGCATTTGGATCTAAAACAGCTTGATATCCCAAAGCTTTCAAATAAGCTTCTAAAGCTGAAAAACCCTCATCCGTCGAAGCAGCGCACACTCCCAACATTTGATAATCCGACAAACTTGCTACTAGCAAAATCGCTTGACGCAGCGCTTGTTTGTCCTGCGGCGATGCTAGAGATTGCATATCCAGACAAGTGAAATCTTTGAGGATTTGCTGTGCTTCTTCAACAGTTAGGGTAGTCGGGTTTTGAGTAGACATGAATTGCTCTAATATTTCCCAAAATTACGATCGACACTCGGCTACTCGTCAACGAATTTCTGCCATTACAACCCTCGATGGACGGCGGTAACACTTGCCCAAGTCCTGATTATAGCCGATTGTGCGCTCTGGCAATCAATTCGGGCGATCGTCTTCGAGGGCTTTCCTTCGGATCGCTTCGCTAACGCCAACGCCGGAAGCGCACAAAAAAGCTACTACTTTTTACTGATGTTTTCCAGTTTAGATCAGTCCGCGTTTTTTCAGCTTTGCTAGGGCATCTTCCGCCGCATTTTTCTCAGCATCTTTTTTGCTTTTGCCTTTACCTTCTCCATAGAGTTTCTCTGCGACATAAACTTTAGCGAGAAATTCCGGCTTGTGGGGTGTGCCTCCTTCTTGGACTGTCACGTATTTAGGGGGAGTCGTGCCACCGTTGGCCTGTACCCATTCCTGAAACCGATTTTTCGAGTCTACAGTCGATCGAGTTTCCACAACATTTTCGGGAACAGAATCAAACATTTGTCGCACAAAATGGCGAACTTTGTCCATGTCTTGGGTGTCGAGATAGTAAGCGCCAATAAATGCTTCAAAAGTGCTGCTGAGCAAATTTGGGTTGGTAATCCCACCTTCTCGATAAGCTCCTTTTCCGAGTCGCATTTTTAAGTCTAAAGCGATTTCGGTAGCAAATCTGGCTAATTGTTTTTCATCTACTAATGCAGAACGCCGGCGAGTCAGTTGGTCTTCTCCCATTTCTGGATGACGCTGATAGAGATATTCGCCGCTGAGAAAAGTCAGCAAAGCATCGCCGAGAAATTCTAAGCGTTCGTTGTCTTCTTCGCGGAATGTGGGGTTTTCGTTGACGTAGGAGCGGTGGGTGAGGGCTTGGCGCAGCAGTTTTTCATTTTTGAATTCGGGAAGGCTAATTTTGAGTTCTTGTGTTGGATTAGTTAATGGCATAGGAGTTTTGTAATGGTTATTATTTTTGGAGTTGGGTGTTGTTATGCGGACATGAAAGAGCCGCAGATAGCGGTGGGTTTGGAGAATCTAGTTTATCAAATAAACTGGATTTTTGCTATCGGCAGCGAGTAAATTTTAACAGATATTTGGCCGTTCTACTATTAGCCCGTTAGTCCGTCAGTCCGCCAGGGGTTAAAACCCCTGGCTCATAGCTAACATCCTCTTAAGAAAACTAAAAATTGTGTTTTTTAACTGTCAGTCAGTCGGTTTTAACCGACTTTAGCTATTAGCCAGGGAATTCATTCCCTGGCGGACTGTGTTGCTTCAATCAGATAATTAATCTGCTTCTATTGATAACTGTTTTTGATTTTTAAGTTAGGGTTTCAATCCTGCACACAAACTAGGCAATTCGTCTACATCATGAAAGTTATCCTCACCAACGAGGTTAATCAGTTTTTTGCTTGCACTTTTGCGCCGTGCAAAAACGATCACTGTTATACCCGAAGCCTTCAAAACGGTGATTAAACCTGCAAAGTCCCGATCTCCTAAGACTAGGATAATTATGTCCGGAGAAGGCTTAATTGCCACTCGTTTGATACAGTCAAACACCAATTGTTTATCTGCACTATTTTTGCCTGAATCAGGGACATCAACGCCTTGATAACCCAGCTTTTCTATCGAAATTTTGTCGTTAACTTGATTTTTGTGCTGCGAGTTATAGTAAATTTTAGGCGGTTCTAAACGCCCTTTTGATTGGGCAAAAGCCAGCAGTAATTCAGCTTGCTTTTGGTTTAAGTAGACGTTCTGATAATCCCAAAACATATCAACTTGCTGAGACAGGCTTTGTTGTTTGCCTGTGCTTCGATGATTGTCCGTCATTTGATTATGTCCTACAAAGAGGTTGACTGGACAGCCTCGACATATCGCGCATCTAGCATTAATGGAGTGTTGCCTGTGGCTTTGCTCAAAAATGAACATCCCGGCACGGGACAATCTGTTACCACAAAACACTGTAATTTTGTTGGGATTTGATTAGCGTCTTAGCTACAGGGTTTACAGAACTGCAACGAGCTTAGTAGCAGCCCGTTGAAGGGAAATTGAACTCAATAATGTTTCGATTTTCTCAAGCTTGTATCAACTTGTTAAAACGACATTAGGCTCACATTCCCCTCTACGGGGTGTTAGAAACTTGCCGCAGTATTATAAACCGTGTAGCTAAGACGACTCAATCAACATTCCTCAATTTTGAATGCGATATTTAGTTTTAGCTGTGCTTTTAGGCTAGCGTTCTAATTATTGGATGTCAAGTATTCACTCAAAATAATTTTCTTACATCTTTAGACATCTCACCAAGGTTTTCGCCAACCTGACACCGATCGCCCTGATACGCTTTACGCGATCGACCGTCCCCACATCAAAAACCCTCTCCCCCTCCCCCCGCGAGTCCCTCGGACTGCGGGCCCATCGCGCTTGTCTCCGGCATTTGAACACTAAATGTAAAAATATGTTGCAAAGTTTCTCCGGTTGTGTTAAGTTTGGTTACATAAGGTTGAAATTAAACGAGGTTTATGGTCATGGAAAACAAAGACGCAAAAGTTGGCTTCACTGAGTTTGCTGAAACCTGGAACGGCCGTTTGGCAATGTTGGGCTTCGTTATCGGCTTAGCTACCGAATACCTCACCGGTCAAGGCATTCTCTCTCAAATCGGTTTGATGTAATCAGCTTAACTGCATACAAAAGCTGAAATTCAGGCGGGAGATCCCATCACAACTGCAAAAGCCTCCCCGCTAAAAAGGCCCCTTCACTTCACACGGAAGGGGCTTTTGCATTTTCTCTCAAAAAATTCCACAGTTTCTGTCTCAATATTTATCGCGAGATTAACTCCACGAAACTAAGCAATTCCTACCGAATCCAACATCCTCAATGTAGGAGTCAAACCAGGAAGTTTCACCAAACCGTCGCGTTTGTGACTGCGAAGGCTGTTACCTAAAATCATCTCCGACAGATCCGGCATTTCCTGCCTGCAGTGCGAGCAAAACCAATAAACGCGATTGTGGCGAGCGTGGCGGAGCAATTGAGAGGAGCAACAAGGGCAACTATTCATGAGATTTTAAACCTTTTTTAAGATATGGAGCGATAACCAATTCATTACAGATACTGACGAATGTCGGTGCATCTCAACTTCATACACAACAATAAAAAATCTCTTTTCACTCAAAACTTTGAGCGTCTCGCAAGTACCATTTTTGGAAACCGAACAGCAACACCACAATCAGAAGCTGAACGCTCCAAGGGGCCCAAGAGAAACCCCAAAGAAAACAACCCACTCCGGCTAAAGCCACAAGAACAAAAATATCTTGAGATGTTTGCCAGTAAATCCCGACTGCCACCAGAGAAACGATCAGTAGCAAAATGTAAGCTGAGGGCATAGTCGTCTTCTCCCAATGTATCTGCCAACCGTCAGGATCGATCCCTGACCATCTGCTTAAACTTAAAACTAAAACCTGAAGAACTTATGAAGACGAGAAAGTTGTCACAAAAAGTAAAATACTCCTGCCAGCTTATATTTTTCCGAGAAATCCGTAGGAATACTGAGTTCATTGCTGAGGTCGAATCCGCTTAAATGAACGCACTACGAATAGGGACTTAGGCATCGCTTATCGAAAAATTGGGTTTAACACCCCGTCCTTCTAGGACGGCTTTACATTAATTTGAATACCTTACAGAATATCTGATACAATGTAAGTAGGACACAAAAAGCTTTTAAGTACTGATTCTATCCAACACAGTCGCAAGAAACTTTGCTGAGAAGAACGATGGGGCGTGCTCGATTAGTTTACAACCGTGCTTTAGCCGCAAGGACAGAAGCATGGTATGAACCTCAAGAGCGAGTCGGCTACTCTGAAACCTCAACAATGCTAACCAGTTGGAAAAAGCAGGAAGACTGGCAGTTTCTCAATGAAGTTAGCAGTGTGCCATTACAGCAAGGATTGAGACATTTACAAACTGCCTTTACTAATTTCTTTGCAGTTCGGGCAAAATACCCGAACTTCAAGAAAAAGTCTCATGGCGGTAATGCTGAATTCAGTCTCAGCCGCTTTTAGGTGGAAAGATGGCAAAGTATTTTTAGCTAAATGCAGTCAACCCTTGGATATCCGAGGGAGTCGTCAACTCACCGATCGCGCAGAACCATCAACAATTACGGTGAAGCTCTCACCGTCTGGACGGTGGACTGTTTCTTTACTGGTAGGTGTTGAGATAGCTGCATTACCTGCGTCTCCCTATCAAATTGGTTTGGATTTGGGTATTACGACGCTGATGGCTTTGAGTAATGGCGAGAAGATTGTTAACCCTAAAACTTTCAAAGCAAAGCGCCGTAAGTTACGTAAAGCTCAAAAAGCGCTTAGCAAAAATAAAAAAGGCTCTAAAAACAGCCACAAAGCAAGGTTGAAAGTCGCTAAAGTTGATGCAGAAATTAGCGAAGCTCGCAATGATTTTCTTCACAAGTTGACAACTCGACTGGTTGGTGAAAACCAAGTGATTGCAGTCGAGAATCTATCTGTGAAGAATATGGTCAAAAATAGAAAAGTCGCTCTCTCGATTAGTGATGCTGGTTGGGGTGAAATCTTCAGGCAACTTGAATATAAGTGCAACTGGTACGGTCGTACTTTTGTCAAAATTGACCGATGGTTTCCTAGCTCGAAGCGGTGTGGACATTGTGGACATATCGTTGACAAGCTGACTTTAAATATCAGAGAGTGGAATTGCCCTAAGTGCGGTACACATCACGATAGAGATATAAATACTGCTAAAAATATTCTTGCCGCTTTCTCTTGCGGTGAATGTCTGTGGAGCGACTGTAAGACCCGAACAGAGTAAATCTGTTAAGGCTGGTGCTATGAAACAGAAACCTAAGTCGTGAGTCTTAGGTTTCTCCGTCGCAGAGAGCGCGGGGTGGATGTCAATGGTATCAATTTCACCGAAAGACCGACAGGGTTGAAATGCCTGCCGTTTGAGCGGTTTTTAGTCTTAAACAGACTGGACAAAAGGCACAGCGCCTAAGTCCCTACAGATATCCTGTGCTCGCGACCGGATTCTATCGCTCGGCACAATACCAAAGAAACCCAGTTTTTTTAACTCTCTTTGCCTGCAATACTAATGCTGGAAAAGCTGCACAATTCAATAGGGGCGATCGATCTATTCTTGCTCCCAGCCCAAAGCTTCAGCGACCTGAGCCGCCAAAAACATCGGTTCAAAAGGCTTAGCAATCACGCTCACCACCCCCAAATCCGCGAACATCCGCCTGTCGCCAGCAAGAGCCTTAGCCGTCAATAAAATTACCGGAATGTGCTGGGTAGCATTATTAGCTTGTAACTGTAGAAAAGTAGTAGGCCCGTCTTGGTCGGGCATCATCACGTCCAATAGAATAGCATCAGGCTGTTCGGCAAGAGCCTTAGCAACACCCTCGCGGCCAGAACTCGCGGTCAGGACTTCCCAGCCCCCCACCATCTCAAGACTGACTTGAGCCACTTCCCGAATATCTTCCGCATCGTCAATAACCAAGATGCGCTTGGCAGTCAAAATTAACATTTTTTTAGGAATGAGAACTGATCACAGATTAGAAGCGAAATGCGAATATTTTATAAAGGAAATTATCTTACCAGATCGGACTTTACATTGACATACTCCCCGCGCGTTTACGCGCGGGGATTCTAAGATCAAACAGCAATTGCAGGCAAAGCCTGTCTCACATCGCCTAGCTTAGCGGTCGATGCCCCAACCGCACAAATATTTTTAGCTGCGTTTTCATCTCGTCCATTTACAGACTGACAAGATGGACAACGCCATTGTGCGATCGACAAATCCAATTCTCTTAGGACATGACCACAATTTGAACAAGTCTTACTGGATGGATACCATCGATCAATAAAGATCACCTGCTTATCTTTTTTCTGAGCAACCCATTCCAGAATTTTCAGAAACTCCCCAAAAGCTAAATCAGAGATTTTGCGTCCCCAAAGGCGTTGCATTCCTTTAAGATTTAACGTCTCAAAACAAAGCACATCAAATCTATCGGTTAGAGCGTGAGCCAATTTCCAGAACCAGTCAGAACGACGATTTACAACGTCCTCATGTCTGCGGACTAAATTTTTCCTAGCTCTTTCGCGGTTAGCCGAACCTTTCACCTTAAGAGAATGTTGGCGGCTGGGTTTTTTGATAGCAGTGAGCGATTGCTTGAGGAATTGAGGCGACTCAATCTTAGAACCATCCGAAACTGTGAGGAATGTTTTCAAACCGAAATCAAACCCAGCAATGTGACTCGTCTCGACTTTGATTTCAGGTTCGATAACACTGTCAACAACAACGACCATGAACAATTCACCCAGTGGGGTGCGTTTAATGGTTAGTGTTTTGACCGTCCCCTCAATTTCTCGGGAATTCCAATATTGATAGACTTTCTGCCCAATCTTGATCCGATTGCCTGCCAAAAATTTATAACCAGCTTGCTTAAGGGTGAATGATTTGTACTTGCGAACCTTCTTGAAGTGCGGCGGTCTAACTCCTTTTTTATGGTGCTTGAAAAATAACTGGTACGCTTTTTCAATTCGTTGACAAATATCTTGTACTGCTTGAGAGCCAACTAATTGCCAAAATTCTTTGCGTTTTCGCAGCTTAGCAATATGAGCTTGAAGTTGAGCGCAATTTAAGTGTTTGCCCCACATTCGACAGTACCTTTTGTGGAGCGCAATACAATGGTTATAGATGACTCCTGCGGCATTAATTGACCGCTTAAGAAATCTATTCCTTTTGTGTTGATACAGCTTAAATTTCAAGGTTTTCATACTTTTATACCAATTTTCAAAAATCATGCAACAGTAGCTAGGGCTGACAAAATGTAATCCCATCCAGTTATAGATGCTA
>NZ_JAUBVJ010000099.1:0-28141 GCF_036702785.1 Microcoleus sp. AR_TQ3_B6
GAGATAGACTGTATAAGGGTTGCGGCCCGCATACCTTGTTGATAAAAGCGACGTTTAGAAGGAGTTAACTTCATTAACTCTTCTACCTCGTCAGAATATTGTTCTAGATAATTGACCCACTTTTCTCCATCTAAACCAACACCAAATGTACTCCGTCTTTGATATCTTTTTTTAGGTTCTTTGCGGCGAGATACATATTTTTGCACCTGCTTTTTCTTCAT
The DNA here is from genome assembly GCF_036702785.1 of Microcoleus sp. AR_TQ3_B6. Lineage (NCBI taxonomy): Bacteria > Bacillati > Cyanobacteriota > Cyanophyceae > Oscillatoriales > Microcoleaceae > Microcoleus > Microcoleus sp. AR_TQ3_B6. Next base: position 222 of record NZ_JAUBVJ010000099.1, read on the forward strand.
TTCAGTGCCTTGAAATATTCCCGAACTGTAGGATCGTGTCATGAGTAAAATCATGTTGATAAGTCGCTCTCCTTTTAAGCTACTTCCTTCAAGATCGTAGCCGACTGTTTTACAATCTCGAAACATTTCTTCAATGCCCATCCGTTGCTTGTAAGCATCGATAGCTGCCGGCAATGACCCTAAATCTGTGAGAATAAACCACGCTTCATCAACCTTCCACTCCCCATAGTTTCTTTTCCACTTACAAGCAACATCAAATCCAGTAGCAGGCTGAGTTTTTCTCACTCTTTTACCTTGAAAATATAAAGAGGTGCCTGATAGTATTCCTAATTCATCTAACCGTTGCCAAACTAAATGTTCTGTTTCGATACAAGGATTATTTTTCAGTGTTAAACAAAAAGATACACCCTTTTCCCTCAGCCAGTTTCCCAAATCGACAGAACAAAATTCACGGTCTCCTAAAACGATAAATTTATATTCTGAAAATAATGGTAAAACAGGCTGTAGATTTGTAGGAGAGTGACTCGAAGTTACTGCTGCCCAATTTTGGCAGCAATGACCAGTATAATGGAATTGCTCTTCGCTCCCAGATTAAGCTAACCATGAAGAGATTAATACATCCCCATTGACTGCGGTCGATTGCGAGCGATAAGCTTTGACCAACACGACAATAAGTGGTCAACCAATAAGTAATTAATGGAAACCAAATTAATTCGATCGTTAAGTGAGGTAAATCTAAAAATCTTTGTAATTTCCGTCGCCGACTTTCGGCTGTAATTAAATAGGGAAATACTCGGGATAGCCGTTCTAATCTCACCTGTTTTTCTGATTGTATCAAGGATAGCAAGATTGTCATCACCAAAAACTGAGATGGTGTCAGGTATTTTTGTAAATGAGTCTGGTAGAATGTTAGTATCATTGTTTTTTTAGATAGGCAAGCGTGTAACAATTCTGCTGCCTATCTTTTTTTACCATAAGTTAGCTCAATCCTTACTAACTATGGGTTTGGGGCTGGTTGTCACCCCCCCAGAACCAGTATGCAACATGAAACAGCTCCCGTACAGCATTTATAGCATCATTCACAGAGATAGGTCTGGTACTGTGTACGGCCTGATTTCCTAGTTTGATAATGACTCTTGCTTTGTTAAAGATTGCTTCACCTACTAAGGTTTTAAAAGTAGGTTCGTGAATTAAGCTGCTTAGGTTGTCTTGATAAGGCAGTTCTAGAGAATTATCGTATTTATATAACCAATTTACGGTCAACTCCAAGGCTCGACGGGCATAAAAGCAGGCGGTGCGAGGGTCTGGATGTACTGCATCAACTGCTTTGTTGGCGGCGGATTCATAAATGGTAGAAAATTCAGCTTGGAGGAAGGTAAACTGGCTCATATATTTATGTAGGCTTTTGGTGATAGTTCTCTAAATCGCTCTCTAGTGACTAGATAAAAACTTAACTCATTGAGAAGATATTACAGGACTTAGGAACTTCCTATATGATGCTAAGATTACCGAAACTTGTTCCTTCTTGTTGATCGGGAGCTTGATTTTTTGCCATTTATCAAGGAATTGGTCAATTCACTCCAATATATCAAGTTTTTGACGTTGTGCTAGCCATGACAGAAACCGCAAACCTTCAAGGGCGTTACTTTTGCCTGCGGCATTGGCTCCGATTAGTACGGTTAGCGATCCCAGGGGCGATCGGCTTGTGCTGTAACTTTTGAAGTTGGCGAGGGTAAATTCGGTCAGCATGGCGTTCATCTCATAATTCTCCTCGGAATGCACGGTGTTGAAGGGAAGCAAAAAGGGCATCGAGTTCTGACAGTGAGGCGCGGTGTGCTGCTTTGAGTTTTTCTACGGCTTCCATGTGAGCGGCAAATTCTTGTTGAAGGTTAAGGGGCGGAAATATCAGCCGAATCTCCTCAAAGCGAGATTTACTAACCATCCCCTTCATTGATGCTGTTGAAGCATCTTGAATAAGTCGTTTTGCGGTAAGAATTTGAGCAAACAGAAAATGAACATTTCCCTGTTGTGGAACAAGTGCGTTAATTTGTTGATTGAATGCAACTTCACGGTTTACTATTTCAGCTTCCGCTTGCTGTGCCGCAGGAGGTTTGTATACTGACCGCGTATTCAGCTTTGGGTTCTTAGAGTGGTTCTGAACTGGTACAGGTGTAGGTGCCGTTGCGGGCGATCGACTATCTGGAACCTGCTTAACCTCAAACCCTCTCTTCTCCATCCATTTTTTAGCTGCTTCTTGCACTTGCTGACTCAATAAAGCTGCATCATCTAAAGTCCGAACTTCATTGTCGCGATCGTTCATCCATTCCCAATGGCAGCCAATTAAATGCTTGGTATATTTTGGGTAAAAAATGCGGTGGTCAGCACGACGCCAAAATTTGCCAAACCCGCCGAGAAGCATGGCAAACTGAGTTACCTTTTTAACCAGTTCTGCTAGACTATCGCGGTCTTCGGGTTTTTCCAGTTTACCTGACAACCTCCAGATTAATTTACCCCTTACATCATATATAGCAATCCTCGCATCAGTTTCAATAACTGGTTAACTTCCAGGAAGAGCCTCTTAACCGATGTAAGCGAGGAAGAGCCTCGGCGCAGACTATGGAGGCTCTTCCTCCGGATATGCGTTACCAGGCTCGGACTGGTAACGAGTATAATCATTTAGGATTGCTATACCGGGAATAATCCCAGTTTGCGTAACTTGATTGTACTGTATCGCAGGATTGGAAACTATGTCTTTCCTTCCCATTCAACCGGACATCTGATAAATCCGAACCGACCCAGGAAACTTTGTCTATTTTCGGTTTCAAGCACCAAAATATAACTATTTCAAGCTTTCTAATAGATCGACAATTCGCTCTATTTCTGCCACCAAGAAGTTAGAACATCCCCGTCGGTAAATTGCCAGCAAACTGCGGTAAAACCACAAAGTGCCTGCTTTTCCACCCTTAAATTTATCCCAGACTGCATCGCCTTCTCGATCGCGATCGGCTAAAATCGAACGGGCGTTGTGGAGTTTGTCCGCGATCGACACCCGCAGCACAGATGGGGAAGCGTGACGCATTTGCTCAATGTATCGTAATTTGCGATCGCGCCAAGGCGGTTTGGGTATTGTAGAAGATTCCGTACAGGCGTCAACAATAGTGGCGACCCGTTCTCCAAATTGTACTAGAATTTCTTCGCGAATTGCGGCGTTGCCACTATCTTCGACAGCATCGTGTAAAAGTGCTGCAATTGCTTCATCTTCATCGCCGCGATCTTCCAATACTAATGCTGCGACGCTCAAGAGATGACTTACGTAAGGAATATCGCTTCCTTTTCGGAGTTGGTTGGCGTGGAGTTGAGTCGCGTAGACTAAAGCTTGTTCAAAGCGAGTTGAAAGTTTTGGTTTTTCTGTCATTTCTATTTGAGATTTTAGATTATAGATGTGCATTCAGCTTAGTTGCGGTAGAAACTTCTAGTTTTTTCGATATCTTCAGCCATGATTTCTCGCAAATGCCCCGGAAGCAATACTTCTACTTTAGGGCCCCAAGCTCTCAAGCGCATGATTGTATTGTTGTCGCCGACACGGTAATTAACCCGGCAGTAAATGTCTGACTTCGCTCGACTTTGGAAGGCAGCCAAAATCACTTTTTTGGCTTCGGCTTTGCAATCGCTATTTTCAATCAGACTTTGTGCTTGCTGGTAAGTAATTTGTTTAAATATTTTTTCCCTTTCCGTTCCTTCTATGTAGTGCGAGTGAAAATAGCAATTGAACCTGAGCAGCAGAATAGCCTGTGGCTTGTAAAAATCAAATCCCCAAGCCTCCGCTCTCAAGTGTTCTATTTGTTTCGGCGTTTTGGACTGGCAGGTTTTCGCAGAGAAACCTGCAATATTGACTTCATCCCACTTTAACTGTTGCAAGCTTTGAATTCTATCTAGGCGATAATCGTACCAATCGATTTTTGCTTCATCCCTGGGATTTTGACCGAAGGCGAATAAGTAAGGAGCGCGGTGTGAATAATAAATGCAGACCGGGTACACAATGTATTCTTCTCCTTCGTCTTGATAGCGTTGAAAGTTTCGGGCACTGACATAGGTAATTTTTATGGGAGAAATTGGATTTTGATGCCAAATTTCTTTTAATTGCTTTCTTATCGCATTTATTTGCTGCGATAATTGGCGGGGAACTATATATTCAATATCTAAGAAAAATCGCTGTTCGCCATTGATTTTGCGCCCGAAGTCGTCAAAGAAATCGGCGAGGTCGTTCAAAATCACATTGCCGACACCGACTCCTTCTAAATCAAAAGTAGCAGTCTCGGAGTAGATGGCGAAGTTGGGAATTTCTTTGACGCGACTGTATAGAGTTTTCAACCGCGTGCTGTTACCCTGTGATACTTTTTGCACTCGCAACCAACCCATTTCTACGAGGGCGTTAAAGTCATACTGGAGATTTTTACTGGTAACAGCAAACAAGCGATTTTCTGGTAGGGATTTCTGATTGCTGCCTTTCTTGGTTTCTGGAATAATTCCGGCAGATAAAAGGCGTTCTAAATCCTGTTGCGGCATTGGGTAAAGCTTGAGAAAAGATTGCTGCCATTCTTCTTTGTCAACTCCCAAATCGGAATCGAACAGCCAGTGGGAAATGGTTTGAGTACAGGGACACTGCGGGTCGTGATTGGGGGGAATTGTGTAATCTTTGTGATATCGGTCGGTTTCAGTAAAGAATTTTTGACTCCAGTTGCTGTAAGTGAAGGTTTCACCCAGTTGCAGCTTTAACGGATCTGTTTCGCCGCCGTAGTGCGATCGCAAAATCACCCACAGTCGCACTGCTTTCGGCAAATTCTGTCTCAAAGAACCCCGCGCTAGCACTTGTAACAAATCTACACTAGGGCGAAAGTCAAAGGTTTTGTCAGACATATAGGGGTATGTAAAAGAAACTTGCCTGTTACTTCTCTACATTAATCGAAGATGGAAACCCCCTTTTCCACAACTGTGACACAGTAAAACAGTGAATACAGGTAGACGACAACCATGAAGACTTATCTAATGGGCTGGGAAGGAGATACCCTGAAAGTAGACTTTGCCAAAAAAGCAGATGGGACGCCAATTCCCACCGACGGCGATGAAATGGTGCGGGATGCGGCAGCGCGCTTGCAGGAGATGGCAGAGGCTGGCGAATTAAGAGGTGGGGATTTGCTGAAAATTGATGGGCGTATTTCCATACTGGTGAGTTATGCGATCGCCTATCATGTAGCGCATCTGTACCGGGCGATCGCAATTGCCGATCCCAGACTAAGTGCTTACATTGTCGCCACCAGCACCGCTGCGGAGTATCCTGTGGGCAGCCGCATTGCTTTTGCTACGGGTGAAGTGCAGCAAGTTCCTGCCAATTCCAATGCTTCCCCCTCTTTTTTGATTTATTGGGAAGATGATGTTTTGATTGCCCAAATCAATAACGGCGTGCAAGTAGACGGCGACCAAATTGTACGGGATGCCACAGCGCAATTAGCAAAGTTAATCGAGTCTGGACAATTGCCTGGGGGCAAACAAATATTAAAAATTAAGGGACGGGCTACTCTTTTAGCAAGTTTTGCGATCGCGAATCAAGTTGCACAGCTTTACGGCGGCGTAGCAGTGTTTGATCCCAAACAGGGAGATAAAGGACTTGATAAATACGTCGTGACTGTCAGCCATACTAAGGATTACCAAGTCGGGGAAACTGTAGATATCGAGTGCGTTCCGCAGCCTGCTGTGAAAGTGGTTTTGTGCGGGCCTCCCAATACGGGAAAAACTATATTGCGGGATGCTTTAAAACAAGCTATCTTGAAGCTCAAAAATGCTCCGAAAGATTTTTATGTAATTTCAGGTTGTCCCGATGGCGATGGTTCTTGGTTCTGTGAAACTGCTCAAAAATATCCTGAGTTAGCAGACTCACTCAAGAAAGAATACAAAACCCGATTCACCCGAGAATTCGCCCAAGCCAAAGTTCGAGATATTGCTGCGATTAATAATTCTTTGTTGCTTTTTGATGTGGGCGGTAAACCCAGCGAAGAGAATCAAACGATCGTGTCGCAAGCTACCCATGCCGTGATCCTGGCAAAGACTGAGCAAGATGTCGCAGCTTGGCAACAGTTTTGCGAAAATGAACTAGAAAAACCACTGCCTTTCATTGCAATTATTTATAGTGATTTGCACGGAAAGGCAGACACAATTACTAGCGAATCTCCCGTATTGACAGGTAGCGTTCACGGCTTAGCTAGGGGAAAAGATGCTTCTAGTCGCCCAATGGTGCAAGCTTTGGCTGAGTTACTGGTAAAGTTGGTTAATGATTAGTTAGCCATCCAATTAACTTTAGTCATCAGTCATTAGTTAGAAAAAATTGCAACCCTATTTTTTATTGAGATTTTTTTATTGTATCATATCAAATCCGTTAGTATCGAAATTATTTATCTCTATTTTCTCTCACTACGCCCTCTGCGCCCTCCCTATGCGGTTTAATCATTCCGAGACAGCCGGGATTGATATCAATTATCTGGCTCTAGTTCCCCACTAATCCGAACTGACCCAAAGTAGGTATTGGCAACACAAACAGTTTGATTGAAGACCAAAAGTCAACCAAACTGTTTGTTGCATTATTTTGATAAATTGCTAGGAATTAGGTGGCACTTCTCTATTATTAGACAGCAGTTTAAAAACAAGTTCGAGAGGATTCAAAGAACGTCCACTCGGTTTACCATCATCCTTCAGGTCAGCAGGAGTGTATTGCAATTGATTTCCCAGCGACCGACAAGCTAACACCATTCCCACACTTCCTAGAACCGTCATTCCCGTAAAATCTGCAATCATATCTTCCTCGTCCCAACCTTGAGGCAAATTTCTCTAAATACCCTTAACTTTCTGAAAAAACTCAATCGGATCGTAAACATCATTCACGACAATCGGATCGGCAATTCTTAGTTGTGTCAACTCTTCTTTAAGTTCCTTAGCTGTGGATAGACTGGCCTGAGAACAAATCAACCAGCAGCGTTCTAACACCGGAGAATGAAACTCGATCGCAGCTTTGCACGGTTCCGGTCTGCTTACTAAAAGAATCAATCCCCGGTGTGGAACGGGCGACTGTTTGTCGAGATTCAGTGGAGGTGATTGTAATTGTTTCTCCAATCTCTTTTTAAGCAGCCATACCATCGACCCAAAAATCAACGCAGAGCCCTACGCAATACCGAAAGACGCTTTCATTGACGTACCAAAAAGGTTAGATAGAATCTGACTGACCGAATTGCCCAAAACTGCTAAAAAAATTGCACCGATGATGAAGGGGAATAACGTCTCTGGGTTAAAGAAAATTCGCGCAACTTGGTCAAAGTTTTTGTTCATCGGACAGAGTACCTCTTTGAACTTTAGATTTTAATAGCAGGCTTTAACAGTGAACCCGGATTTAGCATTATTTGATCCCGGGCGTGGAAAAAGCGCATTCCACAAAAAGCTATTTTTGTTATTTTTTCTGGTTTCTGCGCTTCCCATCCGGCAAAAGCTTTGACAAAATAATTGAAAAGTCTAGTGCTGCTGTCGCGCATCTTATATTTTTACGCACCCTACAACTCTGTATTCTACTTTATTCCGTAAAACTGCTTTTCACATTCCGGGAAATCTCCCTTTCCTAAGTCCGATTAACTTTGCATCAATCAAGCTTTTCAAACCTTCTGACACTCCCACTCTTCCCAAAAAATAAGATGAAAGGCAGACCGCAGTCCATATTTATTCTCTGTTTTCTCAACTTGTTAACAGCTTGTCAAACACTCATCCCAGTACGACCGATATATTCTTATCCTGCGAATTCAGCGACAACGGTTGCAACTTCTCCTGGCTGTTAATCTTTCTGTCTGGGAGATAACGTGCAACCGCAACTAAATTCAAGCTGTTTACAGCTAAATTTAATTGGCCTTCTTCTCCCGCTGAAGCAACTCTGGTTCTAAAACCGCCTACTCCTTTACACGGTGCGTTTGTCGGTACTATTAGCTTTGCTTGGAGTTTTGGCACTACCTATATCGGTTCTACGGCTTTGTTGGCGATCGCTTGCGCCGTCAGAGGCGATCGTGATTTGGTAGTTCGTCTATTTTGGGCGATCGGTATTAATGATAATTACGCTATCTCAAAGTAAAACAGCCTCAAAGAGCGGTTTTTTTATTGCTGCAACTAATCCGATTTAAACCCATCGGTAGGGCTTGATTGTATAGATAAAAGCTATCAGTGTGTATTGTTTCCAACTAATCCGATTTAAACCCATCGGTAGGGGCGAACTAATAGGACAACATCAAGTAGCTGCTAGTGCGGTGTTTCCAACTAATCCGATTTAAACCCATCGGTAGGGGAGTTGGAAACCCTGGCAGTCCCGTTGAGCCCAACCCGTTTCCAACTAATCCGATTTAAACCCATTGGTAGGGGGTCGTTCCAGAGCAACTCCCGAGAGATCTCTGGCGTTTCCAACTAATCCGATTTAAACCCATCGGTAGGACCACACTTGCCGGAAATGGAATAAACAATCAGCCCACTATCGTTTCCAACTAATCCGACTTAAACCCATCGGTAGGGCTCAGTTACCAGTAGCAGTACCTACCCTTATCAAGAGGTTTCCAACTAATCCGATTTAAACCCATCGTTAGGGAGTTCGCCGCAGAGCCTATATCCCGAAAGGGTTTTAGCCGTCTAATCGACGCACCAGCTAAATGTAGCACAGAGCGACCCCAAAAACATTAAAATAACGAGCCTCAAACCCATACCCTACAAAGCATCGACACATTTCAACCATAAAATCTGGTTTTCGGAGATCGGCCCTGGTGTGTCGATCGAGAATTGAGAACTGCTTGCATCACATCAAAGCTATATATCACAGGGCTTTCAAGATTTGGCTCGAACCGAGAACACAATCTATCACCCCACCGACGCACCCTAGACACTTATCCCTCGCCAACAAATCCCCAGGTGTGGAGATTGAGACAGATTTACACTGCTGCTGTACCTCAAACCTACAGCACGTAATACTTTGGGGGTTCCTCCGGCTTCTCGCTACCAATAGTTAAAACCATCGACACAGCTTCAGTCGCAATCGAGTAAAACCGAACATTATCTTCTGTCGGTTTCACCAACTTCTTGACTTTCTCATGCAACTACCGCATCTCATCCAAACTAATAAAACACTCAAACACAGACAACTGAATTCTGCACCCGTAACCATCCAGAAAATTGGATAACTTCACCCGCCTTTTATCATCAGGAATGTCGTAGACAACAACGGCCATAAAGCAACTTGCAGCTTCACGCTGTTCTCAAAAAAGGCTCGTAAGCAACCCCTGTACCAAACTGCGTTTGTAGCGCCGAATTTGCAGTTGAATTACCTCCCGGTAGGAAACCGGAGATTGCAAATCCGGGTGAGAAACATCTTCCTTCATCCGCCTTTCAAAATGTTCCAGAAACACCCGCCTACCGGGATTCCTTAAATACACCCCTCCCGTACTAGAGCGTCGGTTCACTATTAGGATTTGACAAAACTGGATTAGTATGATATGGCTGGAAAAGCCTTTTCAATTCTAACAATTAGGAAGAAGGAAGAAATCTTATGCGTCCTCCCTTATGGCATCCTCCTATTGAACTCTCACAAAGAGAAGCGTTGATTATCAAACGCATTAAACGAGCCAAGTTATTCACGTTTCTTCGACTGAACCGTTCATTCATATTTAATGATGAGTTTCAAGAAGAACTTGCTACAATTTTTAAAGACAGCACAGTGGGTCAGGGCCCAATTCCTCCTGCACAAATTGCCTTGGCAATTATTCTGCAAGCCTACTTAGGCATTTCTGATGATGAAGTAATTGAAGAAATGCTCATGGATCAACGTTGGCAGTTAGTTCTTGATTGTCTCAATTGTGAAACTCCCCCTTTTAGCAAAGCCACTTTGGTGAGATTCAGAAAGGGCTTAATTAAAAAAGAACTGGATCAACGTTTAATTGACCGCACCGTAGAAATTGCCAAACAAAAAGGTGGATTTGGCTCATCTCAACTTAAAGTGGCTTTAGATTCATCCCCGTTATGGGGAGCCGGGAAAGTCGAAGATACATATAATCTATTGGGTCATGCTTTGCGTAAGGCGGTGAGTGCTCCCGCCCGTGCTGTGCAGGGGAGGGAGCCAGCAGAAATTGCCCATGAAGCAGGTGCACCCATCCTTAATAGTTCCAGCTTAAAAACAGCCTTAGATTTAAACTGGGATAACCCAGTAGAGCGTCAAAATGCACTCTTATAGTTATTTCAAATAAAAATGAGACACGAAGTTGCACAATAAGCGCGAATAATCTCATCAAGAGATGTGGCCGAATGCGAATACATTATAGCTCTCTTTAATGCACTAAAATCATGCTCAATATCATTTAAGTCAGGAGAGTATTTTGGTAAAAAAAGTATCTGATGGCCTGCTTCCTCCACCAGGAGTTTAATTGCTGTCTTACGATGAATCGGTGCACGATCCATGATTAATATTGATGGTATTGTTAAAGATGGCAATAAATATAAAGCTAACCACCCTTCAAAACTTTCTGCATTCAAGCGGACAGTAAAGACCCTAGGTGCAATCAAGTCCTTGTTTCCTTTTCTTTTTCCTGCTACTAAGTTTTCTCTTTTTCCCGTTTTCCTTGTCTATCCCCATATACTTTTTTTACTTTTTTTTTTCTAGGCATAAACACAAGCATGAAACTCTTCAAATCCTGATCGCTCAATAAATACAATGCTTTTACTACCATGAATTTTAATTCTTTTTTTTCAGTCTTTTGTAGTATTTTATTCTTGATTCTCTATTCCTTTATTTATAACAAAATTCTTTTTTTTTCTCGTAATCTTCATTTTTTTTAAAGCATAGCAGATGGCACTCGATCTCACCCCGAATTTCCTTGCTCTTTCTATTAATCTTGCTTCGGGATTTTCTTCTACATCTTTTCTAAGTGCTTCGGAGTCTATCTTTCGCTCACGGTGTTCTACCTTGGTTGCAAGGGAGGTCTTCTCTCCTTAGCCATCTGTATATTGTTGCTCTTCCTACTTTAAACAGGGCGGCGGCTTTGGTTATACCCCCTCCATTTTCCACATAATCCACTACTCTTTTTCTCAAATCTAGACTGTATGCCCTTTTTCGGCTCCGAGTTAACAATTTTTCTTGATTTTACATCATCTTGCATTTGTCTCACATTTATTTGAAATGACTATAAGTCTAAGAGATAGTCTAAATGAAAGCTCATCACTCTAACTGTATTGGTTGATCTATTTTACACCATAAACTCAGGAAAGCCGTTTAAACAAGCAATTAGTCAAGGATTTTCAGGATTTACACATACAGCTTATTCTCCCCTATAAAGAGAACAATCACGGTCGCTCATAAATCCGACATCATTTAATGTTAAGTGAAATCAAAGAGCTGATTGACCCGACCATCAATGGGAGAAACTTCAAAGTATAGGTTTGATATAATCCGTGAGAATAGTGAATGGAAAAACAAGTATTGAAACTCGTTATTACATTAGTAGTTTACCAAATAATGCTCAAAAACTTAGTGAATCAGCCCGCAGCCATTGATTGGGGGATTGAAAAATTTTTACATTGGGTATTAGATGTGGGTTTTCGTGAAGATGATTGTCGGATTAGAAAAGATAATGCTCCGCAAAACTTTGCTATAATTAGACACATCTCGCTCAATCTTTTGATAAGAAAAAAAACCTCAAAAACCGGAGCAAGAAATAAGCGACTTCGAGCTGGGTGGGATGATGACTATTTGACTAAGCTCCTCGCTGTGGCAGTTAACTAAATTCTCACGAATAACTCATTACTAACTAGGGCGTCGGTTCAGTATTAGGAGTTGACAAAAAAAGGACTTTATGAAATTAGCCAGTGCATGAGTTCGACTCTATGCCTGGTGTAATTGGCCGAACCTTATCCATTCGAGCAATGACATGAAGATTATGGACGACAGCGACTCGCCGTATATCGAAAAGATTTTTCCGCTGCCCGATATAGCGAGCATGGTTCCCCTGCCAATGCCCAATATGAGCCAGAGAGTGTTCAACTGTAGTACGTTTTCTTAAGTCTATTCTACCAATAGCAGTGGATTGACGTGCTCGCAACTCTTGCATTAAGGCTTCATCAGGATGAATTGATACAGTCCGTCCTCTTTTACTATTCGTGCAACCAGATCTCAGAGGACAAATTGCACATTCATTCTGAGGAAAATGAACAATTTTTCCGGGTTCAAATGGGATACTTACCTGATTAGGACAGCTAATTAAATGCGTATCCCTGTCAAGAAAAAAAGAATTTTTATCAAACCGTCCAGAATTTTTGACCGGCCACGCCTTACAAAATATCTGTAATTTATCATCCCGTTGTGTCACCCAATGACTAGATAAATAAGCCCGATCGATATGTAACTCAGATAGGTGAATATTTTGAAATTTTAAGTCACGTTCTAGGTCAATTGTAGCAGCAGATTCTGGAGTATTAGCGCGTGTCAACGCCACCGCGCCAACTACACCACTCTCTAAATCTTTAAGAACGTGGCGTTTATATCCATCTATTTTTTTAGAGCGGCTTTTACGCCCATGCCGTCTATCTGGGTCTTCAATAGAAATGCGACGGTTTTTGGCGACCCCTTTACTTAAACTCGGAACGCCTTGTGAGTCGAAAGTCACATTTTGGGATTCAATGACTCGGGCAACATCCAGAGTCTCTTGAACTACTTCAAATTCATCACAATCAGACTGGCTTTGCATCCATTCTTCCACTGAATTTAAGCTACTTAGGAGAATTAAGAGTGCATTTTGACGCTCTACTGGATTATCCCAGTTTAAATCTAATGCCGTTTTTAAGCTGGAACTATTAAGGATGGGTGCACCTGCTTCATGGGCAATTTCTGCTGGCTCCCGCCCCTGCACAGCAGCTATCATGCTCACTGCTTTGGGCAAAGCATGACCCAATAGATTATATGTATCTTCGACTTTCCCGGCTCCCCATAACGGGGAGGAATTATCGGCCGCTTTAAGTTGAGATGAGCCAAATCCACCTTTTTGTTTGGCAATTTCTACGGGGCGGTCAATTAAACGTTGGTCTAGTTCTTTTTTAATTAAGCCCTTTCTGAATCTCACCAAAGTGGCTTTGCTAAAAGGAGGACTTTCACAATTGAGACAATCAAGAACTAACTGCCAACGTTGATCCATGAGCATTTCTGATGATGACTTCATCATCAGAAATGCCTAAGTAGGCTTGCAGAATAATTGCCAAGGCAAGTTGTGCAGGAGGAACTGGGCCCTGACCTACTGTGCTGTCTTTAAAAATTGTAGCAAGTTCTTCTTGAAACTCATCATTAAATATAAATGAACGGTTCAGTCGAAGAAACGTGAATAACTTGGCTCGTTTAATGCGTTTGATAATCAAAGATTCTCTTTCTGAGAGTTCAATTGGAGGATGCCATAAGTGAGGGCGCATAAGGTTTCTTCCTTCTTCCTGATTGTGAGAATTTAACAGGCTTCTCCATTCACATATCATTTCCAGTCTGTTTTGTCAATGCCGCATACTGAACCGATGCTCTAGGGCTTGCTGAATATATCGATCGCACTTGACGTGGCATGGGTTAAGAACTGGTGCGATCGAAAGTCAGGTGCAAAAAAAACAGGTAAAATAGATCAAAACCCGTGCATCACCATCTGCGAGCGTGTACCGAAAAATTGAGCTTGCTCAACCCTCACCCTCGGACTTTGAACTCCCCTCATGTGGAAAGTTGTCAGGAGATAACCGTTGGGTAAAAATGGCCCAAATAATCCCGTGGTCGGAATTTGAATCCGAATATGCGGCCAGCTTCCCCACAGAAAAGGGGGTCCCTGCTAAATCCTTTAGGATGGCATTGGGGGCATTAATTATTAAAGAAAAATTAGGAATTAGCGATCGTGAAACAGTAGAACAGAGCCGTGAAAACCCCTATCTGCCATACTTCATCGGTCAATAAAGCTACAGCAACGAACTCGCATTTAACCCATCACTCTTAGTACACTTTCGACGGGCGTATTACTCCCAACCTACTTAATCAAGTGAACGAACGCATGGTCAAAAAAATGCGAGAAATCACTAAGCGTCAAACCCGAAAAAAAAAAATAATTCGGACGCCAAAAATGAGTTATCCAATCGAGGCAAATTGATCGTAGATGCTCCCTCTGCCCCAGCCGACATTAGTTATCCGACCGACTTAGGACTATTAAACAGACCCAGAGTTCATACAGAAAAAATCATAGATATTCTGTATAAACAAATTAAATAAAAAACCACTACAAAACCAAGAACCTACCGTAATAAGGCCAGGAAAGCCTAGTTAGCAGTAGCCAAACAACGACGACCGACCAAAAACAAAAAAATCCAAGCAATTAAAAAACAACTTCAATACATCAAAAGAAACCTAGCTTATATTGAACAGCTAATCGATTCAGGTGCGAGCCGAGAAGGTCTGAATAAAAAGCAATATAAAACCAGGCTAGTTCTCACAGAAGTCCCTCGTCAACAACAGTGGCTGTTTGACAACGTTCAACATAGTATTGAGGATAGAATAGTAAGTTTAAGTCAACCCCATATTCGTCCCATAGTCAGAGGAAAAGCAGGGAAAAGCGTAAAATTTGGAGCCAAACTATCAGCCAGTTGTTTTAAAGGATATGTATTTTTAGACGGGATTAGCTGGGATAACTTTAACGAATCAGGGGACTTAAAAACATAAGTAGAAGCATATCATAAGTTCACAGGATACTATCGGTGAATCAGTTCATGCAGAGCGCATTTACCGTACAAGGGAAAACCGAGCATGGTGTCATGAAAAAGGAATTAGGCTGAGTGGACCGCCCCTAGGAAGACCGCCAGCAAACGTCAGTAAAGAAAAAAAGAAACAAGCCGCATATGATGAAAGAGTTAGAAATGCGATAGAGGGAAAGTTTGGGCAAAGCAAACGAAGATTCGGTCTGAACCCTTGTGATGGCAAAACTTGATAATACATCTGGTACAGTTATTGCAATTACTTTTTTAGTCCTGAACCTTACTAGCTGGTGGCGCCGGGTTTTTTGTGTGTTTTTATGTATATTCGGAAAAAGAACACCTGTTTTTAGGTTGAATATAATCAAATATTATAATTGGGTGGAGTCAATACCGAAATAACTTATATTTAATCGAGTTTTCAGATATCGTGAGATCCTGCTCTTGGTTGGCGAGCGATTATTCAGCAAACCCTTATTAGTTTTCGTGGATTTGCGAGATCCGTTGCTCAAACTTTCTCCGATCCAGATGCGATCGCACTCAGGTGAACAATGTCGCCAGAGAAGCGCTGCTGCTTCTCCGGTACGTAGACTGCAGCCAAATTTGAATTCCACATAGTCCGCGTAGTGATTAAGTTCGGGAGCTGAGCGGAATTTCTGGACGATCGCGTTTATTTCTTTGAGCGTGAACGGTTCTGGGCGTTGTTTGGGCGCGACCGAGACTTTAACTTCCTCCCAAGGATTTTCCAGAACCAGCTTCTTTTTCTGTGCCCATTCCCAGCAAGCGTTCATCATCACAATCCGTTCGCGTACCGTCACCGGTTCAAGGGAGCGATCGGATAATAGCCAATCTCTAAATTTCTCAGCAACAGTTTCAGAAACAGAAATCGTGCTTTTGTTTTTGAAAAACGCAGAAACGTGTTTCTCAAGTCCAAGATATTTAGCGAAAGTAGCAGGGCTCGATTTTCCGGCGCTTGTACTCGATAAATTGGTGAAACAGGTCAGAAACAGAGATGGATTCTTGTTTCTGGGGTTTGTATTTTGCCAGAGATGGGTCAAAATTCCCACTGGTCATGTCAAGTTCGATCGTGCGCGCTTTGATGGAAGCGGCTTTACGGTTGACGATCGAATCCGGCAAAGCGAGATAGAGCCAGAAGCGTTTCCCCTCCCATGACCAGGCAAGTCGTAACCGGTCTTTGAAAACTTCTATATTTACTGAGCCTTTTGGCATTGAAGATAAATCGCAGATTGATCGCAGTGATTGTCTGAGTATGTCACTCTTTGTCACCGCTTATTGAGAATGCGTAACCTGCGATTTATCTCCCAAAAATAATGGAATCCTTAGTGTATAAGGATTCCATCTATCGGAGCGGCGGGATTTGAACCCACGACCCCTACTACCCCAAAGTAGTGCGCTACCAAGCTGCGCTACGCCCCGACAGCTTTAACATCTTAGCATGGAATTCCCGAAAAAGTCAAAAAACTTTTAAAACTTTTGCAGCCTGCACCAAACCGGGCGCCGCAGCCGCCGGCCAAAAACCCTCACACCTCCGACCAGCATTCAATATCAACTGCACGCTGTAAGCTTCGGGATAGCCTTCCACCTGCACCCACAGCAAATCGCTTTCGGCTTCAATGGCGATTTTTTCCTCGTCCATTAACTCAGAAGCCATTTGACTGATTGTGGCCGCCAATTGTCCCAACAATCGGCAAAAATCGTTTAACTCAGCCTCCGTGAGTTCGATCGCCCAACCGTCGCCAGCCACCAAACCCTTAAACTCCTGGGCCTCCGGGTTCCATCCCAAACGCCACCCAACACCCGTTTTAATTACACGTTCCACCATTGAGGGATTTTAGATTTTAGATTTTGGATTTTAGATTAGTAGGACTTACCCATAAATACGAAAGAAACGGGGTTTTTTACCAGTGTTAAAGGCGCGAAGGCAGTATTTCGCTAAAAAAGCCGATTTCTGCAGCCCTGAGTATTAAGGTATCAGCAACTTAGCATCTCCGGGCTGGGGTTGAGGTATGGTCGGTGTGTTCGATCGCTGTTGTGTTTCCCCCGCCGCCGGTGTGCGCCCACGCCCGGAAGTCTCGGTAAAAACATCAACCAAAGCTTGAACCAAAGCATCTCGCTGTGCTCTATTTAAACTTTGAATAGCAGCGCGATCCTGTTCCATCGGATTTGACCGCAAAACGTCGTTTCCGGGATACACACTTTCCACCAAATAATCGGGAGTCGCCCCCAAGTAGTCAGCTAAACTCAACTTCCAATCAAAGCGGTAATTGGGCGGCCGTCCTTTGACAAATACGTGATATTGAATCAACCGCCCGACTAAAGTATTGGTAGGAGCGACTTTTCCTGTTTCCTTGGAAATGTAGTTATTCTCGATCGGGAAATCCGGCAATTTTTCATACACAAATTTCCACGCATCTTGCACCCTCACTTGCGACGGCGCAGATTGTTGAGCCACCCGCTGCACCGACGCCGACTCAGAACTTTGCAGCAGCGAAGGTTCCAAAGCCGACAGACTTAGTTCGCCCGATTCCAATACCCAACTCAAAAGCGTGAAAATCGCCACACTCAAAGTAACCAACAGAAAACTTAAGCCCCGCTTTAATTTATTCACAGTTTTGACAATTTCAGACATATAATAATTTCATAATCTTACCCGCCAGCAGAGTCCTAGTTTCTAATTTTAGGACTTAGGAAAATTAACCCGGTTGGGAGCATCCCGATTTGGTAATAAGCGTTTTTTAGAACTGCGAGCTGGACGCTCGCTTGCGTATATAATATCCTTTCCGGTTGCATGGGAATGATAAAGTCAAGGTCAATAATTTCAGATTCCCCAAGGGACGATTCCCCATCCCGAACGGTGTTACCGGAATTGATATAAAACAAACCGGGTTTTTCACGCCAGGCGCACCAGTCTAGTTTGACAAAGTTTTGAGTTTTGAGTTGACAAAAATTTCTGGCAATTGGGCACTCAAAACTCAAAACTCCCGAAGCCTAGATATCTCCGATAATTTCCGGCTGAGTCAGTTCGTCCGACATCTCAAATATCGCCCGCATTACAGGTTTCATCATTTGATGGTCGTCCATATTGTCAAAATCTTCATAGCGGCGGCGTTTGGCGCGGTTCGCCACCTGTACCGTAATCCGATAGCGGTTGGATGCAGCAGCGATCAACTCTTCCGCGCGACGGGTTAGCTGAGTTGAATCGAAGGTTGGACGCTTAACCATGAGACTACCTACTTTATGTAATGTTACATTCTAGTTTAGTATGTCAAGATTCATAATTTATTAACTGAGTATCATTGCTTATGCAGGTAGCAACAGCCTATTCCTTTGGTCACTTGCATCGGGGAAATTCTCATCCGCTCAAATTGGTTGCTTTCGGTGACAGCTTAATCTACGGTTTCGGGGACGGTGTAGGGGGTGGCTGGGTGGAAAGATTGCGGCGCCAGTGGATGTTACCGGAGAGTCCAGGACACGTTTTATACAATTTGGGCGTTCGGGGCGATCGCACTTATCAAGTCTCCCAGCGGCTCGAAAACGAGTTTCGCCACCGGGGCGAACTCAGAAACCGCGTCCCGGATGCGATTATTCTTTCCGTAGGCCTCAACGATTCAGCGAGAGTGCAGTCGCCTACCGGGCGCAGCTACACTGATTTTGAACATTTTAAAACTGTTTTGGATCATTTGTTAAACCTGTCCCAACAACTTTGTCCGGTGATATTTGTCGGGATGGTGCCGGTGGATGAAAGTAAAATGCCTTTTCAAGATTGTTTGTACTACAGTCATGCTGACCAATATCGGTATAAGGAAGCAACGAAATTAGCTTGTCAGTTGCGGGGAATTCCCTATTTAGATATTTTTGATAAATGGCTCGATCGGGGCTGTGATTGGTGGCGCTCGCGCCTGATTGCAGATGGCCTGCATCCGAATGCAGCGGGCTATCAAGCTTTATTTGAAGATGTGACAAGTTGGGAGCCGCTAGCCTCTATTAGTCATTAGTCAGTAGTCATTAGTCATCAGGGCTAACTTTGGCGGCATTCTGAAGGGGCGCTTAGCCTCTAGATTAAGCGAAATTGGCCTGACTTGCACCGCTCAAACGGAAGATTATCAAGCGAAAACTCAAGAAATACTAAAAAGTAGCAGTCGGTACTTAAAATGGCCAAATCATCCAAAAATTACCCAGTTAGTGTAGATGCACTTATTCCCCGAGAAGCATTTGATATTCAAGAGCAGTACGAATACAATAGGGAAGTATCCTCACTCTGGGTATTCGCGATTTAGAAAAAGGTTCTTTCTTGTATCCGTTTTTGCGAAAACCGGATTTTCAAAGAGAAACTAATGAATGGGATGCCACCAAAATATGCGAGTTTATTGAAAGTTTTTTAGATAGAGATTTAATCCCCGCAGTTATTCTTTGGCAAAGTTGCAGTAGTTACTATTTTGTCGTTGATGGTTCTCATCGTCTGAGTTCGTTACTTGCTTGGATGAATGATGATTATGGGGATGGTAAAATTTCTAAAGATTTTTATGACGGCAACATCAGTGACGAACAGAAAGAGGCAGCTAAAGAAACTCGCCAACTAATTAAAGAGAAAATAGGAGCTTACAAAGATTATCAATCATTGACATCACAGCCAGGTCAAGTTAATCCTAAAATGCAGGAAAGAGCTAGGAACTTAGGGAGCTTGGCGATTACACTTCAATGGGGTGAAGGTGATGCTCGGAAAGCCGAGGATTCTTTTTTCAAAATCAACCAGAAAGCAGCCCCGATTAGCGAGACTGAGATGAGGTTGCTACAAGCACGTAAAACACCTAATCGTGTCGCTGCGCGTGCGATCGTGAGAAGTGGTAATGGTCATAAATATTGGTCGGATTTCTCTGAAGAAAAACAGGAGGAGATTGAAACTGTAGCGTAAGAAATACACCAACTTATATTTCACCCCAAACTTTCAAATCCCATTAAAAACTTAGATGTACCAATTGTGGGGAATCTTTCATCTTCGGATAAGCTGGAAGTGATTTTAGAATTTATAAATATTGTCAATAACATATCAACCGATAATCAGTTGGGAGAAGATTCAAAAGGCGATAAAACTATTAAGCTACTAAAGCAGTGCAAAAAAGTGGCTCAAAGAATTAATACCAGCGATCCTTCATCTCTGGGTTTACATCCAATTGTATACTTTTACACTCAACAAGGAAAGCCAAAAATTGGTTCCTTTTATGGGGTGGTCAGTCTAATTTTAAATTTAGAACAGACTAAATCCTGGCCTAAATTGATAAAGGTAAGAAAAGATTTTGAATGGGTAATTTGGAATTACGATATGGTTCCACAACTTGTTGCTAAGAAGAGTGACGCATTACAAGCTAGAGAGCTAGTGAGAGACTTCTACTTAGAAGTCATTAATAAGTTGTCAGGAGGTATAGATAAAAAGAATGCGATCGCAGAAATAAGAGCCGGCGATAAAAGATTTGCCACTCTAAAAATTTCAAAGAAAGCCGACACTGGTGAAATTCAGAGTAAAGATTTTTCTAGAGAAACCAAAGCATCTGCGTTTATCAGAGATGCTATACCAGGCTGCCCAGTTTGTAAAATTTGTGGAGGGTATCTCCCTAGCCGATTTAACAGTATCGACCATATTACAAGAAAAGCTGATGGTGGTTTAGGAACTTTAAAAAACGCACAATTAACTCACCCATACTGCCATACTACCTATAAAAATTGAAAAAAAATTGTATTCGAGTTAATGTTGACACACCACCCAAGAAGATGCGTCATCATCTGATTTTCTGTGCCCGCTCATCTCAAACCTGACGCACCCTAACACTGATTGTATTCTTGACCCCACATTCCGCAGATCGAACCCAGAGGACTGGGACTTTTCATGAATTAAGAGTCCTCAAAAATTTTCTCACCTAACTTTTCGGGCTTTAGTGTCACTTTTTTTCAAATTACTGGGCAATTCAAGAAGTTGAAATGACAAATATTTGTTAATAGACTTATTCGTTTTTTTGAGACAATTATTCTGCCTAAATTATCCCAAAAAATCTCGATTAAGATGATTGTTTTCTTGGCTAATAATTGAAATGTATTCAAAATATCTGGCTCTGAAGAGCGACGATTATCCATCTTCAATCATTAAATAGTATTGCCCGCACATCTTTCCTAGATAATTCAATATTTCTTGACTTTCTTTTGTTAAATTGCTGACCTGCTCCCTTCCATTTAGAGTTACTAAATGCACGGCTTGAAACATCTGAACACCCATCGCCTAGTCGGTTTATTGGTGAATTTATTGACCTGATTTCTGATACTCTCATTGGCTGATTATAATTCTTGCCTCAATTTTCTTGGCGCGAGGTTGTATACCAGTAAACACCCTCCCATTATCATGGCAATTGCTTCGACTATTTCGGGGTTTTTGACGAATACATTTGATGGGAAAAATCCGGCATATTTGAGAAATATAAATCTTCTCTTCTTACTTTGTTGCGCTTTGTATTCTGATAATATTTCTCGCTGACTCAATTCATTTTTGTCGAGAATATTTGTGGCTAATATGAATCTACTTGCTTTAATTGTTTTGGCTGATATTACTGATTTTCTGATTTCTATTTCCCGGTTATTTCATATCCTATTGTCTCTGGTTTGGTTGCTGATTTGGCTGTTGCTTTTGATTTTTTGATGGCTTTTTCTCGGCACTTAATTTCTGTGATTTTGTGGTATTTCCATGAGTATGATAGCTGCTTTATTGCTGTTCCTGCTTCAGCTTGACACGCAAATTCTTGTCGAGATAGCTTGCGCAGTGATACTTTCACGTTTTCTAACTGTTTTTTTACTTGTTTGTTTATTTGTTTGATGCTTGCGTTTTTTCTGGTCTCACTTTTTACGATTAACCATCTTTGTTGTATCTTGCTATATTCGCTGGTTATTTCGGCTATTTTATATCCAGGTAGTCCGCTGGGGTGCCATTCTGATTCTGCTATTTCTAAGATTTTACTTTGTGCTTATTTTATACTTAATGGGACTCTGGTTATCCATTTCATTCCGGTCATGGCTGAGATGTTTTCGCCTGTATATAAGGCGCTGTCTGCTACGCAGATTCCTTCAAATGTCCAGTGTTTTTTGAATTCTTTTAATTGGGAGACAAATACGCTTTTGTCGTCGTTCCTGAGTTTATTTTTAGATATAGTGGTAGGTCTCCGTCTCCTGTTACAATCATGTCTATGATAAATTGTTTGAGCTCTGGTCGATGGTCTCGCTTAGTACCCGTGGACTATTTCTATTGGTTTGATTTCGGTGTCTGCTTCTGAGGTTTCTTTTTCTATTTCGTTGATGGCTTCTGATTCATTTTTGTATTCTTCATGTAGGTACATTGAACTTCCGTCTCAATGAATGCTGTTCATTTTTACTTGAAATTTATGAGCTGCTTTGAGGGCGATCGCTGTAAATATTTTAGTGATCCCTGTTTGGTAGTATTTGTCTAATGCTCTCCCTAGTCTGTCATCATTTAAATGTTTGGGCAATATTCCTTTCCCAATTAGATGTGATGTTGCTTTCCTCGGAAAAATTCCTCGAATATGCATAGTGGGGCGCTCAAAAATCCTAATCCGTTCAAAATCATGGCTTTCATTACTTGTCGGGGACTTAGGGTTTCTTTGTTTTTGATTCCTACTATTTTATTGACTTATTCTACCAATTCCATCTCGTCTATTATTCCTGCTACTATTCCTAAATGGTCGAGATTTAGGACTTTTATGGCTTCTGTTGCCTCATTCATGGTTTTTCTCTCTTTCTACTTGACCTGATTATTTTACGTCAAAAAAGCCTGAAATGATTGCCTAGCAATCATTTCAGGCTAAAGTTTTTACATGGCAGGCGATCGTTAAATCTGCTTAAATATCTGCAGAATGTGGGGTCGAAGACCCCTCCGCTGCCGTTACCAAAGACTTTGCCGCTTTGTTTGCCCAAACCCTACCTGGAGTGTGAAGAATCGCTATGAAAGTTGTCATTATTGGGGCAGGCCCTGCTGGACTGCTACTCGCCCATCGTTTGCTTGCTCGTTCCCCTGATTATGAGGTCTTTCTCTACGAGCAGCGCAGTGACCTGAGACTCCAGCGCTCGGATCAGCGAGCCTTTGTGATTAGCCTGACAGAGCGGGGACAGCAGATCCTCAAAGCAGTGGATGGATTATGGGCTGCGGTTAAACAAGAGGGGATCGCGATTCGTAAAACAGGGTTCTACAACAAGAAATTGGGACAGTGGCAGGCATTCCAGCGGACTTCTGATCCAGAACAATTTAGCCTGCTGATTAACCGCAATAACCTGTGTCGTGCCCTGATTGATGAGCTAGAGAAGCGAGCCTATCCCAACGTCCATCTCGTCTTCAACACCTCGTGCCTGGAGGTAAACTTAAGAACTCATCAAATCAAATTAGCCACCAAGGACGATCGCCCCTTCGAGCAATCCTACGATTTGCTGGTTGGGGCCGATGGCGTTCATTCTGTCGTCAAAACAGCAATGCTGCGGCAACCGGGTTTCGATTTCCGGCAGTCCTATTTTGATTCAGTTTGGAAAGTGGTGCACATTTCCCAACCTCCTGATTTTTCATCCGATACCTCCTATTTCTTTCGGCACTCCATCCCTCCAACCCATCCGGGAGCAGGTCCGACTCAACTAACAGGAGCCGCGATCCCCGAACTTAATAATCAACTCTGTCTCTTGATGTTCTGGAAGCAAGCCTCCCATCTGACCCAGGGGAACCCGCCTGGTATTCAAACGGTAAGCGATCTGCAAAGGTCTGTGTTTGAACAATGGCTACCAGGAGTTCAACTGGATGATACAGCTGCACAAACCTTTTTAGACCAACGCCCTTCTAGTATTCTGGAAACTCGATGTAATCGCTACCATGACGAGGCTGGGCAGGCTGTTTTAGTCGGGGATGCAGCCCATGCCATGTCTTCCTCCCTAGCGCAAGGGTGTCAAGCCGCTTTTGCGGATGTGGTTGCGTTAGATGAGTGTTTACAAGAGTCCAATAACGACCTCAAGGTTGCCTTAGCTCACTATTCAGCCCGCCAAGTGAAAGAAGGTCATGCAATCGCTGACCTCAATAGACTTCTCAGTCCCCAAGCTAAATGGCTATCTTTGCTATTCGGGGGAGCTATGGCACTCCAGGGTAAACTGAGTCAGCGGTTTCCCAATTGGTTTAGTCCGACTCCCGCTACATTGGTGGCTAAAACAACCCTGCCCTATGCGACGATTTTCGCTCGCTTCAAACCCTGGATGGCTTTGATTCAATGGTCAAATAAAAAGAGTCTTGCAAAACGGGAATTAACTTGAAATATCAACCGATATTCTACAGGTTCAGGTGCTTGGGCAGAGGCGATTTGTTTGCAACTGTCCCAACACCCTCATGCTACTGTTCGGGGCAATGCTCTTCTCGGGCTGGGTCACATTGCTCGTACCTTCCAAATCCTCACCCTTACACAAGTAGTCTCAGCAATTCAGACCGGACTGCAAGACTTAGACGATGATATACGTAGTCATGCTCAGGATGCAGCCAGCGAGCTGAAAATTTTCTTAGGAATAGAACCCACATTCCGCAGGTCTTAATATTAATTGGGGATTTTTTGGTACGAAATGGCTGTAATTTTTTGTCTACGAGCATTCCGCTGATATGTAGAAATATGAGTTTTTATTAAGGAGTGTTTATGGGTTCTCAATAGTCATTATTTATGGAGAATATGTTGGCGATTAAATTCCTAGGATGACGTTTTATAGTCAACATATTTTTGACTAAGCTGTTGCGGCATTTAAATTTTCTGTCAAAAAACAATCAAACTTTTGTGGGGTGGGCGTCCCGCCTGCCTCGAATATGCGATTTAAATGCGTAGCAGCTTATGTTAAGAAGTGCGGAATGTGGGCTATAAAAATTGAAAAAAAGTTGTATTCGAGTTAATCTTGACACACCACCCAAGAAGGGTGCGTCATCATCGGATTTTCTGTGCCCGCTCATCTCAAACCTGACGCACCCTAACACTGATTGTATTCTTGACCATCAAGTAAAACTTGATAAAATGCTCAGTAACCAGGTGGGTGTTGCAAACTACCCACCACTTTGTCGATCGCTTCTGCGATCGCCAACAACTCCATTTCGCACCACCGCTTACCAACAATTTGCATTCCAATCGGTAAACCATTTTGAGTTTGTCCAATTGGAATTACTACTGCAGGATGTCCGCTAAGATTAGAAGGCATGGTGTAAGCTCCGTTTGCCACTGCATGAGGATAGGATCTGCCATCAATGTCAACGGCACTCCAAGCGGGACGGTGAGTAAACGCAGCGGTTGCCGCAACGGGACAAAGCCATACATCCCACGGTTCTAATGCCTCATCTATATGGGCAGTGAAGCGATCGCGCTGTGTCAGTGCCTCGAAATATCCTTTCAAACTTGGATTCAATATCTCAGGTAGAAATTTGCTGAAATCTCCCAATTTTCGGAGTTTCTTGTCGCCTTGGGTGGCGGTACGGAAGATTAACTCTAAACTGCGACGCACATTATATCTATCCTGCGGTTGAGCGTAGATAGTCAGGTACATTGACATCCGTCCGTAGAGATTCAATATTTTGGAAAGGTCAAAGTCTTTGGGAAGCCAGCGTTCGGTTTGGACACCTGCGTGAGAGAGTGTGTGCACGATCGACTCCATAGCTGCTCGAATTTCAGAAGCAACGGGAACTTCGGCCCATTCAGCAGTCCAAGCGATTTTGAGATGCTGCAAAGGCTTGCCAGAGGGTCGATCGAGCGGAATCGGCGGGACATCAGGGCGCCGCAGGTCCGCGCCTGCAATTAACGAAAAACATAGCCGGATGTCTTCTAGCGATCGGGCAAAACACCCAACGGTCATCATTTGCCGAATAGACAGCGGCATTCCCGGCACTTCAGGAATCTGCCCTGCTGTAGAAATACGGCGATCTGTGGGCTTTAAACCATATATGCCGCAGAAATGAGCGGGTTGACGCACCGAACCCCCGAAATCGTTGCCCAAATCTAACGGTGAAAGTCCGGCGGCGACAGCAGCGGCACTCCCTCCAGAACTGCCACCAGGTGTGTAGTCAAGATGCCAAGGATTATTCACCCGCGGAAACAGAGAATTTGTGCTTTGATAATCGGCAGCCAGTTCCGCCATGTTGGTTTTTCCCATGATGACGGCACCTGCTGCCCGCAATCTCGCAACAGCAGTTGCATCCTGTTGAGGGACATAATCTTTGAGGGGAATATAGCCTGCTGTGGTGCGGAGTCCGGCTGTTTCAAAAATGTCTTTAATCGTGATGGGAACCCCATGTAAAGCACCCCAGTTTTCTCCTCTGGCTAGGGCTTCATCGGCAAGTTTTGCTCTAGTACGGGCATTGTCTTCATCCAGCGTACAAATGGCGTTTAATTGCGAGTTGTGCTTGGCGATTTGAGTAAGGTAAGCGTCGAGAACTTCGACTGCTGAGACTTGGCGATCGCGAATCATTCGCGCTAGCTGATGGGCAGAGGCAAAGGTCAGGCTACTCATAAGCAACAAACAGAATATTTTTGATTTTTATTTGACTCTCTAGCTTTTAGCTAGCCAGACGGGAATCCCCACACGCTTGTCGCTTCGATTAGTGTGGGATGAAAGTCGCGTTTCGCTGTGGATTCCACCGTCAACCAATTCAAAACTATGTTTTGAGCGGTGGGCGGGTGGATGACGAGACAAACAAACTCTTTATTTAATGGGTCTATTTTCTCCTTTGTACTTGACAGTAAATAACGCATTCTGGTACAGTAACACTAATTGATGCGTACCGACGGCGCTCCAATATTTGCCAATTAATGAGAACGGCTTACCAGTACAAACTACGTCCAACAAAACAGCAAGTCATTGAGCTAGACAGATGGCTATCCATGCTGTCTGCCCAATACAATTACCTGTTGGCTGATAGATTTAATTGGTACGAACAAAATCGCTCTCCTGTTAACGCCCGCCATCTCGTCTGTTACCTACCTGAACTGCGAGACAATCCCGATTATTGCTCGCAAAAGAAAACGTTACCTAAACTCAAGAAAACACATCCTTGGTATAGCGAAATATATTCGCAAGTCCTTCAGGATGTAGTTAAGCGAGTTAAGACAACATTTGACCGTTTCCTAAAAGGTGATAGCAGCGGAAAACGCAGCGGAAAACCTCGATTCAAAGCTCGCAGCCGCTATCGCACCTTTACTTATCCGCAAATGAAAGAGGGATGCTTACAGGGCAACTTGATTAACTTGCCGATGTTTGGGAAAGTTAAAGTTGTCTTGCACCGTCCTATCCCTGACGGGTTCAAAATCAAAACCGCATCTGTCACCAAGAAAGCTGATGGTTATTACCTGACGCTCTCCCTAGAAGACAAGACAGTTCCAGAGATAAAGCCAGACTTTAATCCTCGCTCGATAACAGGTATTGACGTGGGATTGAAGGATTTTTTGACAACATCTGAAGGCGAAACAGTCGCTATTCCCCAATATTACCGTAAAGAACAAAAATGCTTGCGAACAATTCAAAAGCGAGTGTCACGTCGCAAAAAGGGGAGCAATAGCAGGCTTAAAGCTATTAAGCAACTGGGCAGACAACACAAGAAGGTTGCAGATAAAAGAAAAGATTTCCACTTCAAGACAGCTAATTGGCTGCTGTCAAAATATGACGTAATCGCACACGAGGATTTAAACATCAAAGGTCTAGCTCGTACAAGGTTGGCTAAATCTGTGTTGGACGCTGGGTGGTCAAGTTTTCTGTCGATACTGACAAACAAAGCCGAAAACGCTGGTTTGTTAGTTGTCCCAGTAAGTGCCCATAATACTTCACAAGATTGTTCTAATTGCGGCGAGAAAGTACCAAAAAAGCTGCATATTCGTTGGCATGACTGTCCTCACTGTGGGTGCAGTCTAGACCGTGACCATAATGCCGCAATAGTAATCAAAAATAGAGCGGTGGGGCAACCCGTTCTTAAAGCTCGTGCGATTCGTTGATTGGGGAATCACGGTAATCAGTCCGTCAATAGCCAATCCAACCCCCCTTGGGTT